>DASXWZ010000308.1:0-3958 GCA_036503375.1 Rhodanobacteraceae bacterium
GGCGCGACCATCGCCTGCGCGACGGTTTCCAGTTGTTCGATGCTCATGGCGGGTCCGCTGTGGTTTGGGCGAACGGGGAATTATAGAGCAGGCCGAACCGGCGTGCCCCAACTCCGTTCGCCCGAGCGTAGGCGCGCAGCGCCAGAGTCGAAGGGCGCTTCGACTCCGCTGGCTCCGCCGAGCGCAGCCTGTCCCGAGCTTGGTCGAAAGGCTCAGCGCGAACGGGGTTATTGATACCCCTTCGGAAAATCCGCGAGCTTGCATGCCGCGGTGATCTTCGCGCGTGCGGCGGGATCGGGAGGCAGGTTGAATGGCATCACGATATACGTGAACACCGGCTCGCGGCTGTCGTTGTCCGCGGCCGGCGCGTAGTGCAGGTCGGCGACCGCGCTCTTGGCGACCAGCGACAGATCGCCCACCGGCACTGTGCGCCGAACCACGATGTCGCGCGTCACGCCGTCCGAACCGATCACATAAGTCACGGCCGAGCAGGTCGGCTTGTCCAGGTTCTTGCCGAAGTTCGGCACGTCCACGTCGAGTTCGGTGTTGGTCCTCAGCCAGTAGTGATTGATCTGATCGGGCGGGACGGCGCGGAGGTCGGAATCGGCCGCGACGACAACGGGTGTCCAGCCGAATACCGTTGCGAACAAAATGCCGATCCCTGTTTGCAGCCACTTCATTGGGCGCCCTTTGCACTTGCCGCCGCGTTGGTCATGGCTTGCACCTGCTGGGGAAAATCTGACATCTCGCACTTTGATTTGAACTCGGCGATGATTTTGGTCTGCTCAGGACTCCTGGTGCCCTCAGTAAGGGTGAACGTCTCTACAAGATAGGTGTACACAGGGGTGCGACTTACATTCTGCGGTGCCGGGATGAATCGCCAGCTATGAACCGCCCACAGCGCGGATTGCTTGATCTGCTTGTTCGCCAATTCATGGGGCCAAACACTACGCCACACACGTTCGTTGGAGGTCGTGCCATCCGAATGGATTTCAAACGCCACAGCAACACACCCTTCAACACCACCCTTTATTGCTTCAACCGGATAAAGTGCCGAGGTGTTACGACTAGCGGGATCGGACTGCCACCACGATGCCAATTCGGATTCTGGGACAACACGAACTTGTTCATCGGCGCCTTGCAATTGTCCACTGAAACTCAACAAGCCAGTTGCAGCCAAAACGCCCGTTCGAATCGTCTTGTTCGACATTTCGTTCCCCTTGCGCGTTCTACAAATCCCGCAAGCTCTCCGCGATTCCGTCCTCTCCCACGTGTAGCAGTTTCAGGGTATTCGTACCGCCACCGCGGCCGGTGTGATCGCCGTGGGTCAGCAGCACCAGGTCGCCGACGCTCAGTACGTTTTGCGAAAACAGCAGTTGCACCGCGGCGCGCGCGACGTGCGCTGGGTCGCCGCCATCGCTGGGATCGAACGCCACCGGCGTGACGTCGCGCAGCAGCAGCATGCGGCGGCGCGCGGCGGCGCTGCGCGAGAGCGCGTAGATCGGCACCTTCGAGCGGAAGCGCGAGAGCCACTGAGCGGTGCTGCCGGATTCGGTCAAGGCGATGATCGCGCGCACGCCCACGCGCACGGCCAGGAACATCGCGGACATCGCGATCGCCTGATCGCTGCGGTCGATGCGGTGCGCGGCCGGCGACATGTCCTCGGTCGGTTCGAATTGCCGCTCCGCGCCCAGGCACACGCGCCGCATCGCCGCGAGCGCCTTGTCGGGATGCTTGCCGGCCGCGGTTTCCTGCGACAGCATCACGGCATCGGTGCCATCGATCACCGCATTCGCCACGTCCAGCACCTCGGCGCGCGTCGGGATCGGCGCCTCCACCATCGATTGCAGCATCTGCGTGGCGGTGATTACCGCACGGTTGCGGATCAGCGCCTCGCGGATGATCTTCTTCTGCAGCCCGGGCAATTCGGCATCGCCGATCTCCACACCCAGATCGCCGCGCGCGACCATCACCGCGTCGGCCGCGTCGACGATATTTTCCAGCGCGTCGATCGCCTCGGCGCGTTCGATCTTCGCCACGATCGCCGCCGCGCCGCCAGCCTCGTGCAGCAATGTACGCGTCTCCTCGATGTCGGCGGCGGAGCGCACGAACGACACCGCCAGGAAATCCGCCCGCAACTGCGCGGCGAGCTTGATGTCTGCGCGATCCTTGTCAGACAAGGCGCCCAGAGAGAGTCCGCCGCCCTGCCGGTTGAGCCCCTTGCGGTCGGAAAGTTTTCCGCCGATCAGCACGACGCAATGGATTTGATCGCGCACGACTTCCTGCACCTGCAGCGCGATCAAGCCATCGTCCAGCAGCAGCACGTCCTTGGCGTGCACATCATCGGGCAAGCCGAGATAGCTGACGCCCACGCGCTTTTTGTCGCCGGGCGGCGCATCCTTGCGGCAGTCCAGCGTGAATGGCTGCCCCGGTTGCAGCATTACCGCGCCGCTCGCAAAACGTTCGACGCGGATCTTCGGACCTTGCAGATCGGCCAGCACGCCGACTTCGCAGCCGATCTTCTGCGCCGCCGCGCGCACGGCTTCGGCGCGGCGTTCATGATCTGCGGCGGTGCCGTGTGAGAGATTCAATCGCACCACGTCCACGCCTTCGCGCAGGATGCGCTCGAGGATGTCATCCGCATCGGTAGCGGGGCCGAGGGTGGCGACGATGCGGGTGCGGCGCACGCTTGAAGAGCTCATGCCGATAAACTTAGCACACGCACAACGGGCAACGCAGATGACCGGGAATGTTTCCGCACAAGTCCTGCCGCTGGCCGGCGGCCGCGAACGCGCGCTGCGCTGGTTGCTTTTCTGGATGTTCGTGCCCAGCGGCGCGCTGCTGATCATCATGTTTTCGCGTGCGCTGGCGCGCGGCGTGCCGCTGTGGCTGGCCGGCAGTGCGTTGCTGGGACCGCTGCTGCTGCTGCAACTGCTTTACCTGTTCCTCGCTGCGCGCATCCGCCGCGCGGGCGTGGCGTTGAATGCGCAGGCGATCGGAATCGATACCGGCCTGGGCAGCCGGCTCGTTGCGCTGCCGAGGCTCGCGCCGCGCGGGTTGCGCGAAATCGATCTGGAAACGCACCCGGAATTGCGTCCGCTGCTGCGCACGTGGGGTATCGGGCTGCCCGGTTTCAGCGGAGGCTGGTACCGCTTGCGCGATGGCCGCAAGGCCTTGTGCCTGATCACCGATCGTTCGCGCGTGAGCATGCTGGAGGACGAAACCGGCGTAGCGTATCTGCTCTCGCTCGGCGATCCTGCTCCGCTGCGACGTGCCTTGCAGGCAGCGCGCTGATCGCCCTTTAACCTTCTCGCAACGCGCCCCGCAGTTAGCTAGACCGGTCCCGAGCGGCGCATCCGGAGGGCTGCATGATCGTGCGCATCTGGCGCGGCATCACGCCGAAGGAACAGGCCGACGCCTATCTGGAGCATTTGCAGCAGACCGCGTTGCCGGCGCTGGCCGGACAACCCGGCCTGCGCGGCGCGTGGGTGCTGCGACGCGTGCAGGGCGACCGCTGCGAGTTCCAGTTGCTGTCGTTGTGGGAATCGCTGGATGCGGTCCGCGCTTTCGCCGGCGACCAGCCGGAGCGCGCGGTGTATTTCGCCGAGGACGACAAGTTCCTGCTCGACATGGAACCGCTGGTACGGCTTTATGAAGTTGCCGATTCGGTGGACCCCGCGCGTTGATCAGTGATGCAGAACCGTCGACAGGGGCGCGAGGTTAAGAGTCAACTTGGTTGGGTGTTCCGGCAAGCAACCATCCATGGCGCGGGGCGCCTGCCCGGCCGTCCTTGGCCGGGCGCTCGTCGGCGCAGCAGATGCCATTCAAGGCATCTGCTAAACGCGCCGACTCGCCCTACTCTTGCATGGTAGCCATGCGCGAATAGATCGCCGCCAAGGAAAGCACAAACGAAAAAACCCCGCCCATTCGGGCGGGGTCTTCTTCGTTTAAGCCCCTG
>DASXWZ010000309.1:0-4594 GCA_036503375.1 Rhodanobacteraceae bacterium
GCAGGGGCATCCGGTCTGCGGCGCGCGCCGCAGACCGGATGCCCCTGCGGATCAGGGGCTGCACGCGTCCGGACGATAGGCCCGCGGCAATCGGTTCGTGGCGGAGCCGGCCTCGATGACACCCCCGACCGTCGCCCACAACTGACTGATCAATCCGCGTACCTGGGGGTCGGGATCCTGCTTGTAGGTCAGGAAAACGGCCGCGATGCCGTTGTCGTAGTCGACCCAGGGCGAGGTTCCGAACGCTCCGGTGCTGGAGACATGCGTCGCCACGCCGTTGCAGTCGACCTCGTCACGCCATTCGCCATAGCCGTAACCGTATGCGTCGGGATACGGATCGAATTCCGGGTCGATGGGAACGCCGTGGGTCTGGTCGAGCTGCATCTCCGCGATGCTCGACGGCTCGAGATACTGCCCGCCGTTGAACGCGCCATCCTGCAGGACCATCTGCACGACGTGCGAATAGTCGGCCATCGTGGAACGCGCGCCGCCCGCGATGATCGGGTTAGGAAACGGCTGGCCGCGCTGGTTGAGCCCGAAATCGGTGTGGCTCAGGTTCAACGGCCGGGTTAGTTGCGAGCGCAGCAGCACCGCCCACGACTTGCCGGTTGCGCGCTGCGCCATCGCGCCGGCGACCTGCATCGAGTTTTCGCCGTAGGCGAAGGTGGTGCCTGGCGTATAGGCCAGCGACATGCCGAGGATCTGCTGCGCGCATTTGTCCAGCGACATGTTGCGGTATTGATAGGAAAGGCAGGTCGCGCTGACGGACGATATGCCCGAGGTGTGGCTGAAGAGCTGTCCCAGCGTGATGGCGCCCTTTTCCGGATCCGCGTTCGGGTAATCCGTGCCGAAATAATCGGCGACCGTATCATCCCAGCTCATCTGGCCCGATTCGACCAGGCGCTCGAGCACGAGCGCGGACAGCCACTTGCTCGCCGACGCGATCGATACCTGCGGATTGATGTGCGCGTAGGAGCCGAAGTTCTGCTGGTAGATGGGCTGGCCGTCCTTGATCACAATCAGCGAGGCGCCATCGAGCAGATCCTGGCCACCCGGACCGACGAAGCTGTCGACCAGCTGGGTGACCGGAGTGAAATCGTAGGACTGTGCCTGGGCTTGCGAAAAGGCGCCAAGGAAGAAAACGACGAACAACAGGACGCGACGCATGTCTGGCTCCCCCTGAGAGTCGGTAGCGTGGGTTCCGCGCAGCCGCGAAGATACCTCACGCGGAATCCCTGCGTCCACCATGACGAGCGGCGCGATCGCAAAACGCTGCGTTCGCCGCCGTATGGGATCCCCAGGCGACTTCGGCAGAGGGGCGGCGCCCGGACAGGACCGCGAACCTGGCGCCGGAATGGCGGTCAATGAAGCAGGGCGACCGGCGCGAAGCTTGAAATTGTCGCGGCACGCCCGAATTCTTGTCCCGGACTTTCCCGTGTGCGGATGAAAAGACGAGCCATGCGCAGAATCTTCCTGTTCGTCGCCACCAATATCGCCGTGCTGTTGCTGCTCGGCGTGATCGTGCATTTCTTCGGATTCGACCGGCTCGCGGCGGTGCAGGGCGTGGGCGGCTTGTGGCCATTGCTCGGCTTCGCGGCCGTGTTCGGCTTCGGCGGCGCATTCATTTCGCTGGCGATGTCGAAATCGATCGCCAAATGGACGACCGGCGCGCACGTGATCGCGCAACCCCGCGACGCCGACGAGCGCTGGCTGTTCGATACCGTGCGGCATCACGCCGAAAAGGCGGGCATCGGCATGCCGGAAATCGCGATCTACGACGGCCCCGAAATGAACGCGTTCGCGACCGGCGCCTCGCGCAACCACGCGCTGGTGGCCGTCAGCACCGGTCTGCTGCGTGGCATGAATCGCGACGAGGTGGATGCGGTGCTCGGCCACGAGATCACGCACGTTGCCAACGGCGACATGGTGACCATGACGTTGCTGCAGGGGGTGCTCAACACCTTCGTGATCTTCCTGGCGCGCGTGGTCGGTCGCATCGTGGACGGCGCGATCGGCGGCAACAACCGCGGTGGCGGACTCGGTTACTTCGCGATCGTGATGGTCTTGCAACTGGTGTTCGG
Source organism: Rhodanobacteraceae bacterium (assembly GCA_036503375.1). Lineage (GTDB taxonomy): Bacteria > Pseudomonadota > Gammaproteobacteria > Xanthomonadales > Rhodanobacteraceae > 66-474. The sequence continues at coordinate 2,082 of DASXWZ010000309.1, forward strand.
CCTGATCGCTTCGCTGATCGTGATGGCGTTCTCTCGCGCGCGCGAATTCCGCGCCGATGCCGGTGGTGCTCGGCTGGCCGGGCGCGAACGCATGATCGCGGCGTTGCAAAGATTGCAGGTGCAGCATGGCGAAAGCACCTTGCCCAAGGCGATGGCCGCGTTTGGCATTTCCGACAAGGCCGCGAGCGGCTTGCAGCGCCTGTGGATGAGCCATCCGCCGCTGGAAGAACGCATCGCGCGATTGCGCAGCGCTTCGGGTTGAACGCCACACGTTCGATGGCGCATCCGGCCTGCAACCTGGAAGCGCACGCCGCAGCCGGCGTGCGCCTCGACACCTGGTTGTGGGCCGCGCGATTTTTCAGGACACGGTCGCTGGCGAAGCGGGCGGTCGAAACAGGTCGCGTCGAACTGGACGGCCGCGCATGCAAACCCGCGCATGCGCTGCGCGTCGGTGCGATGTTGAGGATCACGCGCGATGAAGAATGCTTCGAGATCGAGGTGCTGCGCGTGAGCGACCGGCGCGGACCGGCCTCCGTCGCGCAAACGTTGTATCGCGAATCGGAAGCTTCACGCGCAGCGCGCGAAACAGCGCGCGAGCAACGCCGTGCCGAACGGGCGGGCTATCGGCCTCCCGCAGGAAAACCGGACAAGCGCGCGCGACGGTTGATCCGCGCGCTGGGCGACATCGACGCCATCTGATCCGTTTCGCGGACACGCCTGCCGTACTGCCGCAGGTACGAAATGCCGCACCGCGGGATTCTCGTACGCTCTCATCTAGCCACGGGCGCTATGCTTGCGCTGCCATCGGCTGAGAGGAGCCGCCCATCGCCTGTATCGCCATCACGCGTGCCGTCAGTCGTGCGCTGGAGCACTGCGAACTGACCCACCTGCCGCGTCGCGCCATCGATCTCGCGCTTGCCCGCCGCCAGCATGCGGCCTACGAACAGGCGTTGCGCGAGGCCGGTTGCGAGGTGCTGCAACTCGCCGAGCAGCCGGATCGGCCCGATTCGGTGTTCGTGGAGGACACGGCGATCGTGCTCGGGGAGGTCGCGGTCATCGCGCGCCCGGGTGCCGCTTCGCGTCGCGACGAGGTCGAGACGATCGCGCCGGTCCTTGCCACGTTCCGCGAGCTGGTGCGGATCGAGGCGCCGGCGACGCTGGACGGCGGTGATGTACTGTCTTTGGGGCGCACGCTGTACGTCGGCACCTCCGCGCGCAGCAATGCCGAGGGCATCACGCAACTCTCGGGCCTGCTCGCGCCGTTCGGTTACAGGGTCGCGGCGGTGCCGCTGCGCGCCTGCCTGCACCTCAAGAGCGCGGTGACGCAGATCGCCCCCGACCTGCTGCTGTTGAATCCAGACTGGGTCGATGCAAAATGTTTTCCTGGATTGCGCGTGGTGGCGATCGATCCTTCCGAACCGCACGCCGCCAACGCGCTGCGGATCGGCGATGCGGTGATCCATCCGGCATCGTGCCCGCGGACACGCGACATCCTGCAGCGCGCCGGGATCGACGTGCGCAGCGTGGACATGTCCGAAACCGAAAAGGCCGAAGGCGGGGTCACCTGTTGCAGCCTGGTGTTCGAGCGCTGAGCTTCCTGCGTCGAGCGGGCTAGGGTTGCGCTGATCGCTTCAGGCGATGCAAGGCTTCCAGCGCCTGCATCGGTGTCATGTTGTCGGGGTCCAGCTCGTGCAGCGCGTCCGCGATTGCGGCGAGCTTCGGATCGGCGGGCGGCGCGAACAGATCGGTCTGCGGCATCGTTTCCGCGCCTCCGGAACGGGTGCCGCGCGCGGCCCGCGAATGGCCGTTGCTCTCCAGTTCCATCAACGTACGCTTCGCGTCGGCGATCACCGATTTCGGCAAACCCGCCAGCGCGGCCACCTGCAGGCCGAAGCTGCGGTTGGCGGGTCCTTCCTTGACCGCGTGCATGAAGACCAGTTGGTCGCCCTGCTTTTGATCGTGGTACTCGATGGCATCCAGGTGCACGTTGGCGATGCCTTCGAATTGCGCTGCGAGTTGCGTCAGCTCGAAATAATGCGTGGCGAACAGCGTGAATGCGCCATTCACCGTTGCCAGGTGCACCGCTGCCGCGCGCGCCAGCGACAGTCCGTCGTAGGTCGACGTGCCGCGTCCGACTTCGTCCATCAATACCAATGACTGCGATGTGGCGTTGTGCAGGATGTTGGCGGTTTCGCTCATCTCCACCATGAAGGTGGATTGTCCGCGCGCCAGGTCGTCGCCCGCGCCGATGCGTGTGAAGACGCGATCGATCGGGCCGATACGCGCAACGGCCGCGGGAACGTAGCTGCCGATGTGCGCCAGCAGCACGATCAGCGCGCACTGGCGCATGTAGGTGCTCTTGCCGCCCATGTTGGGACCGGTGATCACCAGCATCCGCCGTGAATCGTCCAGCACCAGGTCGTTCGGCTCGAACGGTTCATCGCGCACTTGTTCCACTACCGGATGGCGGCCGCGCTCGATCGCGATGCCAAGCTCGTCGGCGAGTTGCGGCC
>DASXWZ010000310.1:0-12282 GCA_036503375.1 Rhodanobacteraceae bacterium
GTCGCGCCTGTGCACATGCACACGGGGGTCGTTGCGGAACAGCGCGCGCAATGTTTTCGCCTCGTCGGGCTGCAATTCGCACAGCACCAGCCGGTCGTGCGTGCGCAACGCGTGCGCCGCCAGCAGCGGCGAGCCGGGATAGACGCGCAACGTGCCGTCCGGGTTGTGAGCGCGAATGGCATCGATGTAGCGTCGCAGCGGTTCCGGGACGCCCGGGATCGCGAACAACCTGCCGACTCCATCGAGCCATTCGCCGGTCTTGCGCGATTGCTCATCGTCCAGCCGGTAACTGCCCGCGCCTGCATGGGTGTCCGTGCAGCACAGCGGCTTGTCCTTCGCCGCCAGCGCATCCAGCAGGGCCAGCAGCAGCGCGTGCTTGAAGACATCGGCGAAATTGCCGGCATGGAAGGCGTGGCGATAATTCATGCGCAAGGACGAATGCGACGGATGTCTTCCATCAGAATACGCTACACGAGTCCGGACGAAGGAAACCGATGAGCGGAGCGGACATCAACCGCCGGAGTTTCATGCAGGCACTGCTGTTGGGCGGGGGCGCCTTCGCGCTCGGCCTGCGCGACGCCCGGTGCGCACCGGAAGTTCGAACCGCGCAGACGATGCTTTCCGGCACCGAGTTCGATCTGGAGATCGGCGTGGCATCGGCGAACTTCACCGGTCATCCGACCGTAGCTCACGCCGTCAACGGCCAGTTCCCGGGCCCGATCCTGCGCTGGCGCGAAGGCAGCACGGTCACGTTGCGCGTCACCAACAAATTGCCGGTGCAAAGCTCGATCCACTGGCACGGCATTCTCCTGCCGGCGGACATGGATGGCGTGCCCGGCATCAGTTTTCCCGGCATCGCGCCGGGCGACACTTTCGTCTATCGCTTTCCGGTGAGGCAGAGCGGCACCTACTGGTACCACTCGCACTCGCATTTCCAGGAACAGAATGGCCCATTCGGAGCGCTGGTGATCGAGCCGGCGAACGGCGAACGCAATCCGGCGGAGCGCGATCACGTGGTGATGCTGAACGACTGGACCGATCTCGATCCGGCGCGGATCTTTTCACTGCTCAAGAAGGACAGCGGCTACTTCAATCGCAACGAGCCCACGTTCCCGGAATTGCTGCGCGACGCTTCGATGCTGGGTCTGCGCGGCGCGTTGCAGTCGCGTGCGATGTGGAACCGGATGCGCATGAACCCACGCGACCTGATCGACGTCGGCGGCTTCGCCTACACCTATCTGATGAACGGCGCCACGCCCGCGGGCAACTGGACAGGGCTGTTCAGTCCGGGCGAGCGCGTGCGCTTGCGTTTCATCAATGGTTCGGCGAACAGCTATTTCGACGTACGCATCCCCGGTCTGAAGATGAGCGTGATCTCGGCGGACGGGCAGGACGTGAATCCGGTCGAGGTCGATGAATTCCGCATCGCAGTTGCGGAGACGTACGACGTGATCGTGCAGCCCCGGGAAGATCGCGCCTACACGATCTTCGCGCAATCGATCGACCGCAGTGGTTACGCGCGCGGCACTCTGGCGCCGCGCACCGGCATGGAAGCGGAAGTGCCACCGCTCGATCCGGTGCCGAGGCTCGCCATGACCGACATGATGGGCGCGATGGCGAGCGGCGACCAGGGAATGGCAGGACACGACATGCAGCACGGGCGCATGTCCGGCATGACCATGGCCGGCATGGTGAAGGCGCACCATGCGCGCAGCGAATACGGCAATCCCGGCGTGGACATGCATGTGGACATGCCGCGCACGAATCTCGATGACCCGGGCGTGGGCTTGCGCGGCAACGGACGCCGCGTGCTGGCCTATTCCGATTTGCATTACATCGAACCGCCGGCCGACCCACGCGAACACGGCCGCGAGATCGAGCTGCACCTCACCGGCAACATGGAGCGTTTCGTCTGGTCGTTCGACGGCGTGAAGTTTTCTGACGCCAGGCCGGTGCATTTCAGATACGGCGAGCGGCTGCGCATCGTGCTGTGCAACGACACCATGATGAATCATCCGATCCATCTGCACGGGATGTTCAGCGAGCTCGAGAACGAGAAAGGCGAGGTGATTGCGCGCAAGCACACCGTCAACGTGCAGCCGGCGCAACGCGTCACCTACCGCGTGACCGCCGACAACGCGGGGCGCTGGGCCTATCACTGCCATCTGCTCTACCACATGGAAGCGGGGATGTTCCGGGAAGTGGTGGTGGCATGAGATGGCGCCGGCTGTTTGCGCTGGTCTGCGCGTTCGCATTGCCGGCCCATGCGCAGGACTCGATGCAGGGGATGAACATGCCGTCGACGCAGAGCGCCGGACCGCGCAGCGCGGATTACTCCGAGGGCTACCGCTACGGCCCGATGCCGGGCATGGAGATGCTGGACGACAGCACGCAGGGCATGCTGTTGCTCGATCAACTGGAATACGCGCGCGACGATCATGGCCACGGCACCGCGTTCCTGGATGGCGAAGCCTGGTATGGCAAGGATTTCGACAAGCTCTGGCTGAAATTCGAAGGGCGTTTTGGCGATCAGTTCCGGACGGAGGCCTTGTGGGATCACGCCATCGCGCCGTTCTGGGATACGCAACTCGGCATGCGGCACGACGTCGGCGCGGGGCCGGCGCGAACCTGGGCCGCGTTCGGCGTGCAGGGATCGATGCCGTACCGCATCGCAACCGAGGCGACGCTCTACATCGGCCAGAACGGACGCACCGCTGCGCGATTGCAGCTGGAATACGAGGCATTGCTGACGCAACGGTTGATCCTGCAACCGAAGTTCGAAACGAATTTGTACGGCAAGGATGACCCCCAACGCGGCATCGGATCGGGACTGTCCGATGCGGAATTCGGCCTGCGCCTGCGCTACGAGGTCACGCGAGAGTTCGCGCCTTACGTCGGCGTGGTCTGGCAACGTGATTGCGGGCAAACCGCCGATTTCGCGCGCGTGCGCGACGGACACGCCAGTGAGACGCGATTCATCGCCGGCTTGCGCGTCTGGTTCTGAGCCGGCGGTGGATTCGGCTAGACCTGTTCGAACGGTTTCCCGCACCGGCGCCGGTACGCCTGATGGAACCCCGCGGTGTGGTGCAATTGCGTCCCGTCCCTCAGGTGTTCATCGGAAACGATGCGGCCGAGGAAGCTGGAAGCGCGCGCGCGTCTGCCGGGCCCGCCGCGAAGCCAGGATGAGCTCGTGATACTGCTCTCCGGTGTGCACCCCGTGATTGCCGCGCAGCGCGTGAAAGGTTGCGCCGCGATGAATCATCGAATGCGCTTCGCCGACAGTGCTAGCATTCGTTGGATACAGCCTGGGCCAGCCAGCAGTCTTGCGATCAGGAGGTTGCTGGAATCGAAAGTGCAGACATGAATGTCTGCTTTTTGATCTTGACATCAGGGATGATCGCAAGGATTGAAGTGCGGTCAGGGATAACCGCTTTCTGATCCCTGCAATCACGGACGATTGCAAAAAAGGAGACCATCATGCGATTCATCGGCGCTTTCATCCTCTGGGTCATTATCTTCATCGTCGCCGGCGCGATCTTCATCTGGAGCGGTGTCTACAACGTCGCGGCGGACGTGCCGGACTCCTCGTTCACCCGTTACGTGATGGGCGCGACGCGCGAACACTCCATCGCACAGCGCGCGCACGGCGTCGAAGCGCCGAGCCTTGCCGATCCGGCGATGATCAAGGAAGGTGCGGTGCATTACATGGAGAACTGCAGCGGATGCCATCTCGCGCCCGGCATGGACGATTCCGAAATCCGGCACGGCCTGAATCCGCGTCCGCCGAACCTCACCCGCTTCGCTCCCGATCCCGCAGAAGCGTTCTGGATCATCAAGCACGGAATCAAGATGACCGGCATGCCGGCGTGGGGACCGACCCACGACGACCAGAAGATCTGGGCGATGGTGGCTTATCTGCAGAAGCAACCGAAGATGAGCGCGGAGGAATTCCGCCAGCTCACCGCCAATGCCGCCGAAGAACACGAACACGAGATGCAGGGCGGCATGCCCGGCATGAAGCAGATGCCGCCGTCATCCGGTTCAACGCCCAAACCCGCGAGTACGGTTCCGGCGTCATCCGGCACGCATTAAAAAGTCGTTGTGGCGCAGGTATTGGCGGGTTGAACCGTTCGCGTCATACTGCGCGCAGCTTCGAAGGATTTCTCGATGCCAGGTCAGGAACGGCGCCGCGGCTGGCCGCAGTGGCGCGGGGACGATGCATCCGATGCGCCGGTCGGCTCCGACTCGCGCAGCGACGACGTGTCGCCGCTTTCCGGCGCGATCGCAGGCCACGCCTATACGCGTCAACCGGCGGAAGCGGTGTGGCGTCCGCAGGAAACCGAATTCGACGACGCGCAGGTGCCGCAACTCGAACGCCTGCATGCACTCGGTCGCCGGCTGCTGGAGCTGCACGACGAAACCGCGTTGATGGGCGAAGCCATGCAGGCCGCCGCCGATCTTGTGCGTGCGCCGTGTGCAACCGCGCAGATGCGCGCGGGCAGCGGGCTGCGGCTTGTCGCGACCAGCGGCCTGCCGGAAGAATATCTCGATCCCTTCCGCTACATCGACCAGAACGGGATCACCACCTGCGCCGCCGCCTTGCGCGAGCGCCGCCGCGTGCTGGTCGTCAACTTCGACTTCGCGCCGGGTTTCGCCGCCTTCGCACGCGAAGCCGCCGCGCTGCACCTGCGCGCGGCCGTGTCCACCCCGGTACTGGACGAGAATGGCGAAGTCGTGGCGATGTTCACGCTGTACTTCGATCGTCCCTTCCAGCCCACCGCGCGCGACCTGCGCATGCTCGACTTGTGTGTGCAGCAGGTTGCGCCGCACCTGCAGCGTGCGCAGATCGCCGCCGAGTTGCAGGACAATTCCAGTTTCAGCCGCGCCTTGCTGGATGGCAGCATCGATTGCGTCAAGGTGCTGGACGCCCAGGGCCGCGTGCTCAGCATCAACGCTGCGGGTCGCCGCCTGCTCGAATTGGACGATGGCGCGCAGATCGAGGGCCGGCATTGGCACGAGCTGCTGCATCCGGCGTGCAGGCCGATCATCGAATCCGCCATCGCCGGTGCGCTCGCCGGCCAGCCGCAGAAGTTCGAGATGTTCAGTCCTACCGCCACGGGAAAACCGCGCTGGTGGGAATCGGGCATTTCGCGCGTGCAGGATGGCGAAGACGGTACCGACCGGCTGCTGGTGATCTCGCGCGATGTCACCGCGCGCAAGCGCGACGAACAGGTGCTCAGCGAGCAGCAGCGACTGCTGGAGATGATCGCTGCTGGCGGTCGGCTGCCGGAATGCCTGCACGACATCACCGAAGCGGTATCGCGCATGGACCCGGAGGCGCGTGCCTGCGTGCTGTTGCTGGATGAGAACGGCGAGAGTTTCGGCGAAGTTCATTCGGCCACGGTGCCGGTCTCCTTCGGCGAGGGGATCCGCGGCTTGCGTATCGAGGGGCTGGACAACGACACCTGCGGCGCGGTGGTGCATTCGGGCCATCCGCTCGATTGCGACGACATCGAGCGCGATCATTCCTGTTCCTGGCGCGAGCTGTGCCTGGAGCACGACGTGCGGGCCTGCCATTCGGTGCCGATCCGCGACGTGGAAGGCAATACGGTCGGCGCGTTCCTACTGGTGTTCGCATCGCCCGGCGAGTTGAGCCGCTGGCATGCGCGGATCGCCGAGTTCGGCGCTCACCTCGCAGGCATCGCCATCGATCGCAATCGCGACGTCCGTGCGCGGGAGCAGGCCCGGCACCAGCTTGCCGATTCCTTGCAGCGCGAACACAACGCGCGCCATGACGCGGAAGCCATGGCCCGCGACTCGGCGTGGCTGGCGTCCATCGTCACCCATTCGATCGACGCCATCATCAGCAAGGATCTGGGCGGCATCATCACGAGCTGGAACGAAAGCGCGGAGCGGCTGTTCGGCTACAGCGCCGAAGAGGCGATCGGCCATCCCGTGACGATGCTGATGCCGCCGGATCGCGCCAGCGAGGAACCCGGCATCCTCGCGCGCATCCGCGCGGGCGAAGTGGTCGATCACTACGAAACCGTGCGCCGACACAAGGACGGCCGCCTGCTCGACATCTCGCTCACCATCGCGCCCATCCGCGATGCACGCGGAGAGATCGTGGGCGCGTCCAAGATCGCCCGCGACATCAGTGAACGCAAACAGGACGAACGCCGGCGAGCGCTGTTCGCGGAAATCGAGGAAGCGGTCGGCCGTTGCGAAAACGAAGCCGCGATCATGCGCGCGATGTCGCAGCGGATCGGCGAATATCTGGGGCTGCATTGCTGCTGCCTCATCGGGGTCGACGAGCCGCAGGACGTGGTGTGGGTGGACCAGGTCTGGTACGCGGGTGCAATCCCCGCGCTGCCGCCGCGTGCCCCGCTGTCGGATTTCGTCGGCAGCGCTTTCATCGAGCAGGTGCGCGCGGGCCAGACCGTCGTGGTGCGGGACGCTTTCGCCGATCCGCGTACCGACGGCGAAGCTTACGCGCGCTACGAAGTCAGGTCCTTCGTCGCGGTACCGTGGAAGCGGGAAGGCGCGTGGCGCGGCCTGTTGGCCTTCTGCGACGCCAAGCCGCGCGAGTGGAGCGAGGCCGAGACGGGGCTCTTGCGCGAACTCGCCGTCCGGGTCATGCCGCGCCTGATGCGGGCGCGCGCGGAAGAGCGTCTGCGCGGATCCGAGGCGCGCTACCGCAGCCTGGTCGACCAGGCGGTGAGCGGCATCGCCGAAGTGGAACCGGACGGGCGCTTCGTCACGGTCAACGACCAGTATTGCCGCATGCTCGGCTACGAGCGCGAGGAATTGTTGCGATTGCGGACGCAGGACATCACGCATCCGGCGGACCTGCCGCGCAACCTCGAACTGTTCGAACGCTGCGCGCGCGAAGGGCATAGCTTCGACATCGAGAAACGTTATCTGCGCAAGGATGGCTCGATCATCTGGGCGCACGACAGCGTCTCCGCGCTGTGCGACGCGCAGGGCCGGCCGCGTTCGCTGGTCGCGGTCTCCATCGATATCACCGAGTCCAAACGCGCGGAGAAGGAATTGCTGGCCTCGCTGGCGCGCGAGCGCGCCGCGCGCAAGGAAGCCGAGATCCTGGTCGAAGCGTCCAGCATGTTGTCGAGCGGACTGGGGTTCGATGAGCTGGTGCAGAAGATGACCGATCTCGCCACGCACCTGATCGGCGCCGAATACGGATCGTTCTTCTGCAACGTTGTCGACGAGGACGGCGGATCCTGCATGCTCCGCGCGCTGTCGGGCGCGGACAGGGCGCAGTTCGAAAACATGCCGATGCCGCGCAATACGCCACTGTTCCAGCCGACGTTCTCCGGCACCGGAATCGTGCGTTGCGGCGACGTGCTGCAACACCCGGACTTCGGCCGGGAGGCACCGTACCAGGGCCTGCCGGAAGGCCATCTGCCGGTGCGCAGTTATCTGGCCGTGCCGGTGGTTTCGGGCAAGGGCAAGGTGCACGGCGGCTTGTTCTTCGCGCATCCGGAATGCGATCGCTTCGACGAGCGCGCCGAACGGCTGGTGCAGGGCATCGCCGCGCACGCCGCCACGGCACTCGACAACATCGAGGCTTATAGCGCCATAGCGACTTCCGAAGTGCACCTGCGCCAGATCCTCGACGCGATGCCGTCGGCGGTCTACACCACGGATGCGCAGGGTCGCCTGTCCTACTTCAATCCGGCCGCTGTGGAGTTCGCCGGGCGCACCCCGCAGCTCGGAAGCGACGAGTGGTGCGTGAGCTGGAAGCTCTACCATCCGGACGGCACGCCCATGCCGCACGATCAATGCCCGATGGCGCGCGCCCTGAAAGAAGATCGTCCGATCAGTGGCGCGGAAGGGATCATCGAGCGCCCCGACGGCACGCGCCGCTGGTTCATGCCTTTCCCGACGCCGCTGCACGACGAACACGGCAATCTGACGGGCGGCATCAACATGCTGGTGGATATCACCGAGCGCAAGCAGGCCGAGGAACTGGTGTCGCAGGCCCACGCGCGCACCGAGAGCCAGCGCCGGCTGTACGAGGGCGTGCTCGCGAACACGCCGGATCTCGCCTACGTGTTCGATCTGGATCATCGCTTCATCTACGCCAACGAAGCTCTTTTGGCGATGTGGGGCAAGACGCGCGAGGAAGCGTTGGGCAAGAATTGCCTCGAGCTGGGGTATCCCGGCTGGCACGCGGCGATGCACGACCGCGAACTGGATCAGGTGATCGCCAGCAAGCGCCCGCTGCGCGGCGAGGTGCCTTTTACCGGCACCAATGGCAGGCGCATCTACGACTACACGTTCGTGCCCGTGATCGGCAGCGACGGGGAAGTCGAGGTCGTGGCCGGCACCACCCGTGATGTCACGCAGCAGAAGGAGGTCGAACACCGGCAGCGCTTCCTGCTGGATGTCTCCGACCGCCTGCGCCTGCTGGACGATCCCGGTGCGATCCGCCACGTCGCCGCCGAAGCGCTGGCGCGCGAGCTGGGCGTGTCGGCCGCGGGCTTCGTGGAAATTGAACCCGACGGCGAAACCCTGGTGGCGGGCGGCGAATACTGCGACGGCCGCATGCCCGACATCAGCGGCCGCCGCTTCAGCATGCAAGGCGTCGGTTCGGGTTATGCGCCGCTCGTGCTGGCCGGCGAGAACATCTTCATCGAAGATTACGAAGCCGACATGCGCATGGCCGGCGGCAACGAGGGCGGGCGCGAACTGGGCCTGAGTTCCGGCGCGGGCGTGGCCGTTTACAACATGGGCACGCGCGCCGCGTATCTGTACCTGATGCATCCGCAACCGCGCGCCTGGCCGGAAGCGGATCGCCAACTGGTGCGCGAGGTGGCCGAACGTTCGTGGTCGGCGGTGGAACGCGTGCGCGCGGTGGATGCGATGCGCCGCAGCGAGGCGGAACTGGCGGAAGAACTCGCCGACATGCAATTGCTGACGACGGTCGGCGCAGAACTGGTGCAGGAACCCACCGCGGAAGCGCTGTTCTTCCGCATCGTGGAAACCGCGGCGGCGCTGATGCGCGCAGATTGCGCGGTGGTGCACATCCTCGATTCCGAGCGCGGCGAATTGAATCTGCGCGCCCAGATCGGCCTGACGCTCGACGCCGACAAATCGCTGGAATGGGTCGGTGCCGACGCGCAGCTTCCTTCCGCCCTTGCGTTGCGCGACAACCAGCGCGTGGTGGTCGGCGACGTGCGCCAGAGCGAAGCGATAGGCGGCGACGGGCTCGCCATTTTCGAACGCGAAGGCATCAACGCCGTGCAGAGCACGCCGCTGATAGCGCGCAACGGCCGCCTGGTGGGCATGCTCTCCACGTACTGGCGGCAGCGGCACGTGCCGACCGAGCGCCGGCTCGCCTTGATGGATCTGCTGGCACGCCAGGCCGCGGACCTGATCGAGAACCGTCGTCACGAGCAGAAACTGGTTGAACTCAACGCCTTTCTGGAGCGACGCGTCGTCGAACGCACCGCTGACCTGGAACAGAGCGAACAGCAGGTGCGGCGCATGGCCTCCATGCTGACCATGGCCGAACACCAGGAGCGCCGCCGCATCAGCCAGGTCCTGCACGACGACCTGCAGCAGCAACTGCACAGCATCCAGATGAAACTTTCCGCTGCGCGCGCTGCGATCGGGCAGGGCAAGTTCGATTCCGCGATACGCCATCTCGAGGTCGCGGAAAACTGGAGCGGCGAGGGCGTGGATACCGCGCGCCGGCTGACCGTCGACCTCAGCCCGCCGATCCTGAAGAGCGAAGGCCTGGCCGAGTCGCTGGAATGGCTGGTGTCACAGATGCGCAAGATGCACGGGCTGGATGTGGTCCTGGCCGGCGAGCGCGACCTGCAACTGCGCGACGATGCCAAGCGCGTGCTGATCTACCAGATCGTGCGCGAGCTGCTGTTCAATGTCGTGAAGTATGCCAACACCAACAACGCGCGCATCGAACTGCGTCGCAGCGAACGCCACATGGAACTCTGCGTGGTGGACGAAGGCGTCGGCTTCGATCCGCAGAAGTTGCGCCAGGAACCCAAGCCCGGCGGTGGCGGGTTCGGCCTGACCAGTGCGAACGAGCGCCTGGCGCTGGTGGGTGGCAGCCTGGAAATCGAATCCGCCCCGGGCTTCGGCACCAGCGTCACCTTGCGCGTGCCGCGCGACAGCATCCTTTCGGACAACGGCATGACTCAAATGCCTGCGGAAGACCCGGAAGAGCCCTCGCCCGGTGCCTTCGGCACTGCCGGCGAGCAAACGGACTGGCACAAACCGGGCTGGGGTGACGATCAGGTCGCCTGAGCCGGATGAAGGCTTCGGGTACTTCAACCCGCCCGCGCGCTGGTGCATACTCGCGATCCGCGGGTAGCCCTGCGTGCGGGGACATCGATGAGCAACAGCGTCTATATCGTCGAGGATCATCCGCGCATGCGCGACCTGCTGCGTGAATGGATCGACGAGCTGCCCGGATTGGCGGTGTGCGGGACGGCCGAGAGCGCCGAGACCGCGCTGCGCGAGTTGGAAACGGTGGTTGCGGACGTCGCGATGATCGACATGTCGCTGCCGATGATGGGCGGCATCGAGCTGGTCGCGGCACTGCGCGAACGCCATCCGCACACGCGCTGCCTGATCCTCTCGGGCCACAACGAGGCCCGCTACGTCGAACGCGCCCTCGCCGCGGGCGCGCAAGGCTACCTTCTGAAGGGCGAACCCTCGGAAATCCAGACCGCGATCGGTCGCGTGCTGGCGGGCGAATCCTACGTCAGCGCTGGCCTGTCGAAGAACAGTTGCGGTATCGGCGAAGCGTAAGCCGGGCGAGGGCCTTCCTCGAAATGGAAGGAGAACGGTCGCGTAACTATCAGGTTTGTTTGCCGAATGGCTTTCGGAGTCTCGAGAGCACGTTGCCGCGAGCCGCGGCTTCGGGTTCCGCCCCCGCCGGCTCGTCGCGTTCAACCGCGAGCCAGCCCGCGGCCCGGCTTGCATTGATGTAGTCGATCACTTCGACCGCAGGTACCCCGCTTGCCTGCGCGATCTCGGCGGGACTCGCGGCCTGCTTCATCATCGCGGTCGCGATGCGGAAGTGGCGCGGGAATTCGCGTTCGGTTTGCGGCCAGCGTGCGAGTTTGTATCTTTCATCCGCGCCCAGGCCATGCGCCAGCGCGCCCGGCGTGGCGACCAGCCCGGCAAACCAGCGCAATCGCGCCAGCGGATGCGCCTTCTGTTGCTGCACTTCGGACAACGCACGCGCGTCCAGTCGTTGCAGCGCGCCCGGATCTTTTTCCAGTGCGGACCTCAACGGTTTCAAAGCGGATTCCGCACTGTAGTAGGCGTCGCGCCCGGGATCGATCACCAGGTCGGTTCCCTGCACGCGCACCGGCTCGTCTATTTTCTGCCGCGTGAGCATCTCGGCGATGTTGCATGGCTCGGGTTCGGGCTCGGCGACCGCTTCGGCCGGTGCCGGTGGAGTTTCGTTCGTTGCGGGCGGGTCGCCGGCGGCGGCGAGATCCATCACGCTGACGGGTTGCGTCGGCACGACGGGAAATTCTGCGGAAACCGGACGACGCGAAACCTGCGGTACCGGTTCGGCTGCACGCACCGGCGCGTGCGTGCGGCGCGCGCCTTCGCTGGAATCGATGCGCGCGGCGGCCTCTTCCAGCACCTGCGCGAACGCCTTGTCGTCCAGCGGTTTGCCCAGCACCAGATCGGAACCATTGACAGCGCCCGCCCGTGCGAACGTGATCACCTGCTTGCCCGCCCCGTGCGCCTTCAGCCAGGCCATATGACCGAACAGGCTGTCCATGTCCACGATCACCAGGTCGGCCCGCGCGAGTTCGGCCCATTCCCAATGGTGCGGAAGCCGCTCGTCCAGCCGCTGCAGGCTGGCCCGGAACAGTTCGGCGTCGCCCGATTCGAGTTCGGACAGGGCGATCCGGAGACTGTTCATCGCGGGCGTCTCCATCGTGGCGGGTTGTGCGGACATCTGGCGATCCTCGCATGCGATACCGTGCATTCATGCACGGTTTGTGCCGCCTCGCAACGTCCGCTTTGTAAACGAACGTGACGCGCGTCAAGCGGCTCAGGCGTCGGCCGTTTCGGCTCGCGGCGCCCGGGCCTGCATCGTCCACAAGGCAGCGTAACGGCCTTCGCGTTCCAGCAGTTGCGCATGCGTGCCGCGCTCGACGATGCGGCCATGGTCCAGCACCAGGATCTCGTCGGAATCGACAATGGTGGACAGCCGGTGCGCCACGATCAGGGTGGTGCGACCGCGAGCGATCTCCGACAGCTCCGCCT
>DASXWZ010000311.1:0-6011 GCA_036503375.1 Rhodanobacteraceae bacterium
CTGATCAGCTTTGAATACTCATCCGTCGGGGATGTGGCGCGACATAGGGCTGGCCACGCGCAGAGGATGAGCACCAAACGGCATATGCCTTGCGAACGCGTCCGCATGTTGTTCCCCCGATGCGCCGACCAAGCACCAAGCGCTTTTTGAACGGAGCTGCTTCGTGGAGCTCCGGCGCACCCCTGCGCATGCACGATCATGCGCGCTTTGTCCTGAAATGCAATGTGGCTATTGCTGATTTTTTTGTAGGAATTTTCCTACAAAGCGAAACTCAAGCTGCCGCTTCCCGCGGGGCGGGGCGTGCAAAAGCCTGCTCGCGTTCGGCGAGCAGGGTTTCGAAGGTGGCCGGAGACAGCGGGCGACAGAACAGGTATCCCTGCAATTCGTCGCAACCGTGTTCGCGCAGGAAGTCGTGGTGCTGTTCGCTTTCCACGCCTTCGGCGACCACGCGGCGGCCGAGGCTGTGGGCCATCGTCAGGGTGGCGCGCACGATGGCTTCGTCGTCGGGATCGGTGCCGATGTTGCGCACGAAACTCTGGTCGATCTTGATGCGGTCTGCCGGAAAACGCTTGATGTAATCCAGCGAGGATTGTCCGGTGCCGAAGTCGTCGATGGAGATGCCGCAGCCGAGCGCACGCAGGGCCGACAATGTCTCCAGCAGGTTCGGCACCGATTTCATGCTGATGCTCTCGGTGACTTCCAGATCCAGCGAGCGCGGATCGAGCCCGCTGTCGGCGCAAGCCGAGCGCACCACGTCCGCCAGATTGGATTGCATCATCTGCAGCGCGGAGAGATTGACGCCCACGCGCAGCGGCAAATGGTAGCGCTTCTGCCAGCGCGCGCATTCCGCGCAGGCGCGGCGCAGCACCCATTCGCCGATCGGGATGATCAGGCCGGTTTCCTCCGCGATCGGGATGAAGAACGCCGGACTGATCATGCCCAGCTCGGGATGTTCCCAGCGAACCAGCGCTTCCATGCCGATGATGTCTTCCGATTGCGCGTCGATCTGCGGCTGGTAGTACACGCGCAACTCATCGTTGCGCTCGGCCATGCGCAGGCGCGCCTCCAGTTCGATCCGCTGCTGGTGCTGTTCCTCGGGCACCGCGACGTAGGCCTGGTAGTTGTTGCGGCCCCTGCCCTTGGCGTTGTACATCGCCACATCCGCGCACTTCACCAGGCTTTCCGCATCTTTGGCATCGTCCGGATAGAAGCTGATGCCGATCGAGGCGGTGATGCGCAGCTCCGAACCACCGTCAAGCGCCAGCGGCGCTTCCATCGCGCGCACCAGCTTGTCGGCAATGCGCAACACGTCCTCGCGCAACGCGATGTGGCGCAAGATCACGGTGAACTCGTCGCCGGCATAGCGTGCCACGGTGTCGGAAGCACGCACCGCCGAGCGCAGTCGTTGCGCCACCGCGACCAGCACCTGGTCGCCGACGGCGTGGCCCAGCGAATCGTTGACGTTCTTGAAGCGGTCGAGATCGACGAACAGCAACGCAAAGGTCTCGCCGGAACGTTGCGCTTCCAGCAGGGTGGTATCGAGCCGATCGTTGAAGAGCAGGCGATTCGGCAATTCGGTCAGCGCGTCCTGCAAGCCGCCGGCCCTGCCCTGCGCCTGCGCCTGGCGCACCTCGAGCGCGGCGGAAAATTGCGCGGCGGCGACATCCAGCGCATACCGCACCAGTTCCGGATCGAAGGGCGGCGGTTCGCGCCCGGCACCCATCAACACGCCCAGCACGTTCTGGCGCCCGTCGCGCAACGGCAATGCGACACAACAGGGCAGCCCGGCGATCCCCGGCGACGGCGCGCCTGTGGAAAACGAGTCCGGCGCCAGTCGCAGCACGCGCTCGCCGCCGGCAGCCATGCGCACCGTCGGCTCGGTCGCGGGGTCAAACGTACCCTGCGACAGCGGCAACCTTCCGCTGCTGGCGACAACTTGCAGTTGGCCCTCGCCGCCGACATGCGCGGCGAGCGCCGCATGATCGAAACGCAGCACGGCAGCGAAGCGGGCCAGCCTGCGCTGCAACGCGCCTTCGCCCTCGTCCGGCAATGACATTTGCGACAGCACATCCAGCAACTCGCGGCCATCGCGCAGGGTTTGTGCATCGCGCACCGAAGTGAAATGCACCAGCTCACCACCGCGCTTCAACAGCCGCGTGACTATTTCCACGGGACGCCGGCTGCCATCCGCGCGCCACTGCTCGCACCGCAACCGCGCTTCGCCGCGATCCAGATGCGCGTGCAGCAAGTCGCGTTGCGTGGCATCGAGTGCGAACAGCTCCTCCAATTGCGTGCCGACCAGCTGCGCTGCGCCGAAGCCGCTGGCCAGTTCGAACGCGGCATTGACTTCCAGGATCGCCCCGCTGCGCGTGTCCGAAAACAGCAAGCCATCGGCGCTGCCTTCGAAGATGCAGCGGTAGTCCTCTCTGTCGGCGTCCTCTCCATCACCGCCGGACTGCGGCCCGGCTTGCAACACGGATTCGGTGCGAGCGCGCGCTTCCATCGCATCGACCGGCGTGCGCAACCACTCGACCACGCCGGGCGGGCGGTGGCGGAAATTCCACGCGATGCGCTCGCCGCGCTGCTCACGCGCGACTCCGAGCAACCCGATCACAGGCACGCCCTGCAGTTCCGCGCCGAAGGCGGCGGATTCAGCCGGCATGGTGCAGAAGTCCAGCACCGCCAGCCGCGGCGAGGGGGATTCGGTCAGCAGGTTGCGCGCGTGCGGGATGTCGCGCGCGCTGAGGATCGGGCCGTAGCCCTGCCCGTCCAGCGCATCGAACAGCGCGCGGCGATCCTCGCGCCGCGCCGCAACGATCAGTATCCCTTGTGCGCCGGTGGTCATGCGCACACCCAGCGGCCATCGCGCAATCGCGGCCGGGCCGGTTTGGCGATGGCGCGTTTCAGCTCGAAGGCTTCGATGCCGGCCGGCAATTCCGCAACCGCGCCGATCAGCACCACGCGCCGCGCGTGCTCGCCATTCAGGCGCGCCACCTGTCGCAGCAGCGGAACCAGAGTCGCATCGAACGGCGGCAGATGACCGGCGAAGAAATAGACTCCGAAATGCGCGCTCTGGACGATGTGCCGCAACGCGTCTGCGAAGCGCTTGCTCGAAGGCGCCGGCGATTGCGCATCGCGCAGGCTGCGCAATCCCGCCTCGTCGTCCCAGGCATACAGAGCCTGGCCGGTGCGTATCGCATGCCGGCGCAACAGGTCCAGCAACGGCTGCGTTTCGTCGCAACGCAGCAGCACGAGGCTGCGTTTCGCGTTCACGATCGTGTCGAGCAGTTCGCTGGCGATGGCTGTATCCGTACTGCGCATTTCGGGCACCGGTCCGTCCGCGCGCATTGACCTGCGCGTCGCCAGAACCGGATGATAGGGGCGCGACCAGCCCCGGTTTTCGATGGAGGTCACAATGTGCGGGGATGCGAGGGCAAGTGCGTTCGCGAATGGACGCCCATCAAGGCACCGGCGGAGGTGACATGTTCGAGGGATTGCGCTTCGACCACTGGAAAACATCCCGGCACCCGGACGGCGTGATGGTTCTGGCAATGCATCGTGCCGGCAGCCGGGTGAATGCGCTGTCACGCGCGTTGCTCGAAGAACTGGAGCTGATCCTCGAACGCATCGCGATCGAAAAGCCGCACGCCGTGGTGATCCGTTCGGCGAAAAGGGATTTTGCGGTCGGCGCAGATCTTCACGAGTTCGCGCAATACGAACGTGAAGGCGGCGTGCACGCGGCGATTGAATTCGGCCAGCGCGTGTTCCAGCGATTGGCGAGCCTGCCGATGCCGACCATCGCCGCGCTGCAGGGCGCATGCATGGGTGGCGGCACCGAAATGGCGCTCGCATGCAGGATGCGAATCGCTGCGGACGATCCGGAAACGAAAATCGGGTTGCCGGAGGTGCAACTCGGCATCCATCCGGGTTGGGGCGGCACCGCGCGGCTGCCGCGCTTGATCGGCGCGCCCAGGGCATTGTCGATGATGCTGACCGGCAAACCGGCCTCGGCGAGCGCGGCGCTGGAGAGCGGACTGGTCGATCGTCTGGCTCCGCCGGACGCGTTGCTCGAAACGGCACTGGAGTGCGCGCGGCAACCACGATCGCGAAAACTGGATCAGCGCCTGCTGGCGTGGACGACGAACATCTGGCCGGTGCGACAAGTGCTCGCGCCGATCGTGCGTGGGCAGACAGCGGCCGAGGCCAAGCCGAAACACTATCCGGCCCCGTTCGCGCTGATCGAAGTGTGGCGGCGCGGCGGCGGCGACATCGCGCAAAGATTGAAACTGGAAGCGCGTTCGGTGGAACGGCTGGCTGCGACGCCGGCCGCCCACAACCTGATCCGGTTGTTCTTCCTGCGCGAACGGCTGCGCGGACTGGCGGGCGACACCGCGCACGACATCCGCCACGTGCACGTGGTCGGCGCCGGGGTGATGGGCGGCGACATCGCCGCGTGGTGTGCGCTGCGGGGATTCGAAGCGTCGTTGCAGGATCGCGAACTGAAATACGTGCAGCCAGCGCTCGAACGTGCGCAGAAATTGTTCGCGAAAAAGGCGAAGACGCCGGAGCGCATCGCGGCGGCTCAATCGCGCCTGCAAGCTGACGTCGAAGGCTCGCGGGTCGAGGATGCGCAACTCGCGATCGAGGCGATCTTCGAGGACGCGGCGGCTAAGGAATCGCTGTATGCGCAAATGGAAGCGGCGTTGCCTGACGATGCGGTGCTCGCCACCAATACTTCCAGCATTCCTCTGGATGAGTTGCGCCGCGCGCTGAAACATCCGCGGCGTTTTCTCGGGCTGCACTTTTTCAATCCGGTGGCGCAGATGCCGCTGGTGGAAGTGGTGCGCCACGACCAACTCGATCCGCTGATAGAAAAACGCGCGCTGGCGTTCGTCAAGGCAATCGGCAAATTGCCTGTGCCGGTGCGTGGCACGCCCGGCTTCCTGGTCAACCGCATCCTGATGCCCTACCTGCTGGAAGCCGTGCGCATGTACGCCGACGGCATTCCGGGGCCGGTTCTGGACCGCACCGCCAGGGATTTCGGCATGCCCATGGGACCGGTCGAACTGGCAGACACCGTTGGCCTGGATGTCGCGCTATCGGTGGGGAGGGAACTTGCGCCCTTCCTCGGACTGGAATTGCCCGCCGGCATTGAGGGCAAGGTGCAATCCGGCAAACGCGGCAAGAAGGATGGCGAGGGTTTCTATGTGTGGAGAGACGGCAAACCACAGAAACCGGAAGTGCCGCGCGACTATCGCGCGCCGGAGGATCTGCAATCGCGACTGATCCTGCCGATGTTGAACGAAGCGGTGGCGTGCCTGGCAGAAGGCGTGGTCGACGACGCCGATCTTCTGGATGCGGGAGTCGTGTTCGGCACCGGCTTCGCGCCGTTCCGCGGTGGACCGATCCAGTACATCCGCAGCGAAGGCGCGGACAAGTTGCGCGCGCAACTGGAGGCGCTGGCGGCACGCTATGGCGAGAGGTTCAGGCCAAAGCACGGGTGGGATTCGGCGACTTTAAAAGCAGAACAGTCCGCGAATAAACGCAAATAAACGCGAATAACTCATTCTGATTTGCGTTCATTCGCGTTCATTTGCGGGCCAATATGCCTACCACATCAGGTCATCCGGCACGTCGTCTTCTCCGGCATTCGATGTTGCGTCCGGCTCGACCAACAATGCGATCGCGTCTTCCGAGATCTCCTTCGCACGCAACGCGACCTCGCGCGCGACCAGGACGAAACGACCCGCCTGCACCACCACTCCCAGTGCACCGCGATTGAGCGCCGCGAGCTGCTCGGCGTCGACATGGACGCGCCGGATCTTGCCGGCGTGCTCGAAATGCCGCACGTGATCGGCATCATCCGGGATCGCCAGCGTGTTACCCGAAAGCAGTTCGTGCAGGCGGCGCTTGCGTTCCTTGCGTTCCTGCGCCTGCTTCTGGGCTTCGCGTTGCGCGGCTTCGCGTTCGGATTTTTCGGCTTGCGCGCGGATCGCATAGGCGCGCGCCAA
>DASXWZ010000312.1:0-4134 GCA_036503375.1 Rhodanobacteraceae bacterium
AACCGCGCGGAATGGCCGTGCTGTTCCACGGCTGGGAAGGCAGCGTGCGTTCGACTTATCTGCTGCAAACCGGAGGGCGGCTGCTGCGCGAAGGCTGGGACGTGTTCCGGCTGAACTTCCGCGACCATGGCGACACGCATCATCTCAACGAGGGCATCTTTCATTCCTGCCTGCTGGACGAGGCGATCGGCGCGGTGCGCGCGTTCGTCGAAACGCATCCCTTGCGTCCGCGCGCGGTGATCGGATTTTCGCTGGGCGGCAACTTCGCGCTGCGCGTGGCATTGCAGGGGCCGCAATCCGGTCTGCCGCTGGACGGCGCGGTCGCGATCTGTCCCGTGATCGATCCTCACCAGGGCTTGTTCTCGATCGAGCACGCGCCATGGATTTACCATTGGTATTTCATGTACAAGTGGCGGCGAAGCTTGCGTCGCAAGCAACGGGCCTTTCCCGATCGGCATTTTTTCGACCCGCGCGAACTGCGCGCCGACCTGCGTGAATTGACCACCGCGCTGGTACGAAGGCACACCGATTTCGGCACGCTGGAGAATTATCTGGACGGCTATTCCGTAGCCGGAGACCAATTGGCGCAGCTCGCGGTGCGCACCTGGATCCTTACCTCGCGCGACGATCCGGTGATTCCGGTGCAGGATTTCGAGCGTCTGCACCTGCCGGACAACGTCGAACTGGACATCACAGGCCGCGGCGGCCACTGCGGCTTCATCAGTGATTTGAGATTGTCGAGTTTCGCCGAGGATTACATCGCCGGAAAACTGGCCGGCTTTGCTGCGGCAGAATAGAGGTTTCGAAAAGAGTCGCTCCCGATGCTCGACGACATCATCGAACTGCACCGCGCGGGCCGCTTGCCCGAAGCCGAAGCCGGCTATCGCGAGCTGCTCGCGGCCGATCCGGATGACGCCGACGTGCTGCACTTGCTCGGCATCCTGCGCGGCCAGCGCGGCGATCGGGCGGAAGGCGTGGCCCTGGTTCGGCGCGCGATCGAATGCGACGGCGAGCGCGCGGTGTTCCAGCACACGCTGGGCGAGATGCAACTGCACGCGGGCGATCCGGACGCGGCGGAAGATGCTTACCTGCGCGCCAAGGAACTCGATCCCAATCTCACCAGCGCGCACACGGGACTGGGCCAAGTCGCATTCCTGCGCGGGAATCTGGAAGAGGCCGAATCGCACTTCCGTATCGCGCTGCGCGCCGACGAAAACGATGCTCAATCGCTTGCCGGGCTGGGCAATATCGCCTTCGCGCGCGGCGAGAACGAGAAGGCGTCGCGCCACCTCACCGAAGCGGCGAAACTTGCACCCGGCGACGTACTGATCCAGGGCAGCCTCGCCAGCGTGATGCTGGCACTGGATACGCCCGATTTCGCCTTGCAGGCGGCAAACAATGCGTTGGCCCTGAAACCCGACTATGCCCCGGCGCGTCAGGTACTGGGCAACGCCTTGCTGTTGAAAGGCGATTTGACCGGTGCGCGCGCGGCGTTCGAGGAATTGATCGCGCAAGGCGAGCAGCTCGCAATGGCGCATCTGGGAATGGGCGACATCGCACGCAGGCAGGAACGGCACGACGAGGCGATCGCGCATTACGAACGAGCCCTGGAGCAGGAAGAGAGATTGCATCCCGCAGCGAACCGGCGCGCCGATTCGCTGGCGCGCAGCGGTCGCGTCGAGCAGGCGATCTCCGCGCTGCGCGAGCGTGCGTTGGCGTTTCCGGATGCGGCCTATACGAAGGTCGCACTGGCTTCGCTGCTGGAGCAGCGCAATCGTGATGCCGAAGCGTTGTCCGTCTGGCACGAGGCCGCCGCACTGCTGCCGCGCAACGGGGACGTGCAGGCGAGTTATGCACTCGCTCTGGATCGCGCGGGGGAACAGGACGCGGCCTTGCAGCAGGCGCAGCGCGTGCCCGCCGATCCGCCGCGACCCGCGCTGGCGTTGATGCGCGCGCGCGCCGCGCTGCGGGGCGGCGACGCGGATGGCGCGCTGCAGGTGCTGAACTCGCTCGACAGGCAGTGGCCGCAAACGCCGCGGATGAATCGTCAGCGCTGGAGGCTCGCCGGACTCGCGCACGACGCGCTGGGACAATGGGATGACGCGGCACGTGATTTCATGCGCACGCTTCGCGAGGATGCGTTGCCCCTGCCGGAATTGCCGGAGCTGGACGAAGCGTTGGTCGCATCGGCGCGTGCGTGCGCAGACGAAGCACTGTTGTCCGAATCGCAATTCGATGCTCCCATCCTGTTGACCGGATTGCCCGGCTGCGGCGCTGGCCGCGTGGCCGCGCTGTTGGGCCAGCACCCCGCCTTCGCCATGCGCGGCGATCGCTACGGTGCCGTTCCGGATTTCGTCTCGGCGCCGTTCGATGAGCGTCTGCTCGCTACCCTGGGTCAAGGCGATCTCGCGTTGCTGCAGCGGCGTTATGCGCGCGCCCTGCAACGCATCGGATTGCGCGAAGGCGCCCGCGTGATCGACCGGCTGCCCTGGCTGGATGCGCGCGTATTGCCTGCATTGAAACGTGCCCTGCCCGGTTTGCGCATCGTGCTCGTGCGCAGCGATCCTCGTGATGCGTTGTTGAACTGGCTGGCGTTCGGCGGCAATGCGAGGGTCATGATGCGCGATCCGGTTGCCGCGGCGCGCTGGTTGAAACGTGCGCTGGCGCATCAGAAGCTCGCCGCGGAATTGTTGCCCGCGCACGTGATCGAAAACGCCGCGGAGCTCACCGCCGACCCGGAAGGGCCACAGGCGTGCGCACTGGCGGAATTTCTGGGGCTGGGCGCGTTCGCCCGTGATTCCGGCGCCCGGGAACCGGAGAGCGATCGCACCGGGTTGCCGCGTTCATTCGCAGCGGGCCACGCCGAACGCTATCGGGAAGCGCTGTCCCCGGCTTTTGCCGCGCTGGAATAGCCGGCGCTTCGCCCGGTCTTCACTGCACGGGTGTAGGCTCGGCGTTTTCAGTCGCCGGAGTCCGCGATGAAAGCCCCGCGTCGGTGCGTACTCTTTCTGATTGTGGCCGTAATGCCTGTCGCCGCGTGCGCCGCGTCATCGTTGCAGCGGTTGCAAGTGCCTGCGGGGTTTCATGTCGCGACCTACAGCGACCAGGTGCCGGATGCGCGCAAGATGGCGGTCGGCGACAAGGGCACGGTGTTCGTCGGCTCGTCCGACGCCGGCAAGGTGTACGCGCTCACCGATGCCGACCGCGATGGCCGGGCCGACAAGGTGCGCGTGGTCGCTTCGGGTCTGCACGAACCCAGCGGCGTCGCATTCCACGACGGTGCGCTTTACGTGTCCGCGGTTGATCGGATCCTGAAAGTCCCCGATATCGAGAACCATCTCGACAACCCGCCACAGCCGCAAGTGGTCACGGACAAGTTGCCGGATCGCGCGCACGCCAACGGACGATTCATTGCCTTCGGGCCGGACGGCAAGTTGTACGTTTCGATCGGCGCGCCTTGCAACGTCTGCGAGAAGCCCGGCTTCGGCAAGATCATCCGCATGAATCCGGACGGCAGCGGCATGCAGGACGTCGCGCTGGGCGTGCGCAACAGCGCCGGCTTCGACTGGCAGGCGGGTTCGCACAAATTGTGGTTCACCGACAACGGCCGCGACGAATTGGGTGACGACGTTCCTTCGGACGAATTGAATCGCGTGGATCGCGCCGGCGAAAACTTCGGTTTTCCATATTGCCACCAGGGCGATGTCCCAGATCCGCAATTCGGCAAGGGCCATCCGTGCAAGGGCTATGCGCCGCCCGCGTTCAAGCCGGGCGCGCACGTCGCCACGCTGGGCATGCGTTTCTATGCCGGCACGATGTTTCCGAAGGAATACCAGGGCGACATCTTCATCGCAGAGCACGGCTCGTGGAACCGCTCCAGCAAGTCGGGTTATCGCGTGGTGGCGGTGCACGTGCGGGGCGACAAGGCGACCGGCCAGCAGCCGTTCCTCACCGGCTTCCTCGATGGGCAGGAGACGCTCGGCCGGCCCGCCGACGTGCAACCGCTGCCGGACGGCAGCCTGCTGGTTTCCGATGACCGCAACGGCGCGATCTATCGCGTGACATATGGGAAGTGAGTTGTGAGTCGTGGATCAGGTTCTTGCACCGAATCCGCCAGCTTACGACGCTATTTCG
>DASXWZ010000313.1:0-13347 GCA_036503375.1 Rhodanobacteraceae bacterium
GCTGGTGCTGAACATCAATCGCGACAGCATGGCGCGCTTCGGCTGGTCGCCGCCCACGCGCGTATTCGAGGCCGGCGGCGCGGGCGCATGCCTGATCGTGGACGAATGGGAGGGCATCGAGCATTTCCTGGAGCCGGAATCCGAAGTGCTGGTCGCGCGCGACGGCAATGAAGTCGCGCACTACGTGGAAAGCATCGGCGGATCGCGGGCCAAGCGCATCGGCGAACGCGCGCGGGCGCGGCTGCTGGCCGAACACACTTATGCGCAGCGTGCGGGGTTGGTGGAAGAGGTGCTGCTCGCACGCCGGCCGCGCATGGAACGCGTCGCATGATCGCGTCGCTGGACATCGTGATCCTCGGATTGTCGATGCGTTCCTCCTGGGGCAACGGGCACGCCACGACGTATCGCGCGCTGACGCGCGCGCTGCGGCGGCGCGGCCACCACGTGCGGTTCCTCGAGCGCGACGTGCATTGGTACGCGGAAAACGAGGATGCACCGGACGATCTCGAATCCTGCATCGGGCTGTACGGCAGCATCGAACGGTTGCAAGACGAGCGCGCGGACGAAGTCGCGCAGGCCGATCTGGTGATCGTGGGGTCGTATGTTCCCCAAGGCATCGAAATCGGCGAATGGGTGCAGCGCACCGCGGGCGGCACGACCGCGTTCTATGACATCGATACGCCGGTGACGCTGGCGAAGCTGGGACGCGGCGAATGCGATTACCTGCACCCGCGCCTGATCGCCGGCTACGATTTGTATCTGTCCTTCACCGGCGGCCCGCTGCTGGAGGAGCTGCGTCGGCGCCATGGAGCGCATGCGCTTCCGTTCTATTGCGCGGTGGATGCGGAACGCTATGCACCCGCATCGGTGCCGCAGCGCTACGACCTCGGCTACATGGGCACCTACAGCGCGGATCGACAGGCCGCGCTGCGATCCCTGCTGGTCCAGCCTGCGCGCGAATGGCCCGCCGGCCGCTTCGTCGTCGCCGGACCGCAATATCCGCGCGACATCGACTGGCCCGGCAACGTACATCGCGTGGAACACCTCGGCCCCGGCGAGCACCCGCGCTTCTACAACGAACAGCGCTTCACCTTGAACGTGACGCGCTCGGACATGGTCGCGGCAGGCTGGTCGCCCAGCGTGCGGCTGTTCGAGGCCGCCGCTTGCGGCACGCCGATCATTTCCGATCCCTGGCCCGGGCTGGAAACCATCTTCGAACCCGGCCGCGAAATCCTGATCGCGCGCGACAGGCGGCAGGTTCTGCACTGGCTGCGCGACATGCCGTCGGAACGGCGGCATGCGATCGGAGCGGCCGCGCGCGCGCGCGTGCTGGCCGAGCACACCGCCGGGCACCGCGCGCAGACGCTGGAGCGATATCTCGACCGGGTCGCCCAGCGAAGTTTCCTGTTCCGGTCGGAGGGAGCACCAGCATGACCACGTCGCATGATGCAAAAACCACCACCGACCACGAGGAAATCCGCGATTGGGTGCAGGCCCGCGGCGGCAAGCCCGCCAGCGTGCGCGGCACCGAAACCGGCGGCGAAGAAGCCGGCGTGGTGCGCATAGCGTTCGACAGCGATTCCGACCTGGAGGAAATCGGTTGGGAGGAATTCTTCGACAAGTTCGACGAGGAAAACCTGGAATTCCTCTACCAGGACCGCACGGCCGATGGCGGCGAGAGCCGCTTCTTCAAGCTGATCCGGCACGGCAGCGAAGGCGGCCGCGCACACGGAAATCGCTGAATGTCCGTTGCGGTCGATCATCGCGGCGCGCGTGCGTTGCGCCAGGAAATCGCCGATCTCGCGCCGTGGTTCCACAACCTGCACCTGCCGCAGGGTGTGGAGACGTGCCCGGACCATCCGCTGGGCGACTTCCCCGCGTTCAAATGGCGCGAGATCGCGCCGCACATCCCGCGCGATCTTTCGGGTTGGCGCGTGCTGGACATCGGCTGCAATGCCGGCTTCTACGGTTTCGAACTGGCCGCGCGCGGCGCGCACGTCACCGGTATCGACATCGACGCGCATTATCTGGACCAGGCGCGCTGGGCCGCCGGCCGGTTCGGACTCCAGGACCGGATCGAATTCCGCCGGATGCAGATCTACGACCTCGCGCGCGAGCCGGAAAGCTACGACCTCGTGTGGTTCATGGGGGTGCTGTATCACCTGCGCCATCCGCTGCTGGCGCTGGACATCGTGCGGAAAAAGGTCAGGCGAATGCTGATCGTGCAGACGCTGACGATGCCGGGCGAGGAAGTCGCGCCGGTCGCCGACGAGTTCGCGCTGGATGAACGCGCGGCGATGCTGCAACCCGGCTGGCCGAAGATGGCCTTCATCGAACACAGCATGGCGGGCGACCCGACCAACTGGTGGGCGCCCAACCACGCCTGCGTGGAAGCGATGCTGCGCGCCAGCGGATTCCACGTGCGCGCACGCATCGCGCACGAGACGTATCGCTGCGAACCGGCGGGCATAAACGCGAAAGCGGCGTCCAGGGTCGATGGGGAATTGAAAGCGGCGACAGGTTCGTAATCAAAGCAACTCCGATGTCTTTCCGGCAATCGCGAAGGCTGAATCGGAGCGTGCTGTTTTAAAGAGTGCGGCCATGGATGGCCGTTCTGGTCTTGATCGGGCCAAGAGGTCAACCATCGGAAACCTGAATGTCAAGCGGCAATCAGGAACGATTGCACGAGCAAACCGCGGAAGAACCGCACAACAAACCCGCGCGGGAGCCCGGTCGCGGCAACGGCGGACGAATCACGTACCGTTTACCAGCGCCGACGCATACTGCGCCGAATCGCAAGAGGGAAGTGGTGGCATGTCGAAGGGAAGCGAAAGCGCGCCGGGCATCGGTACGTTGCTGGCGCGGGCTTACGGCGCGGAACGCACGCGCATCTGCCACGTTTTGAAGGCCCTCGAATGCGCACAAGATGGCGAACTGCGCGACTTGTGGCACAAGCGCCTCGAGCTCGCGCGTTCGCGCGCCGACATGCTGGCGCGCATGCTGGCGCGTTGTGAAGATCAGCCCGCGGCAGAGCCGCGCAGCGTGGGCGATTGCCTGCTGGAGGCGATGGAGCTGGCGCTGCGCAACGGCGACCTGGTGGCGGCCGAAGCGGTGGCGCGCGAATGCGTGGCGCTGGCCGACATCCAGTGCGCGCGCGCCTGGCGCGAGCTCGACGAAGCACTGTCGGAAGCGAACGTGATTTCGGCGCGCATCGGCGCGCATGCTTTCAACGGCGCCGGTCCGGTTCGAGATACCACGGCACGCTGATAACCGTCAGGCGCGGGTCGGCGCAACGCAGCAGGTGCCGGCGCAGCTTGCGCGCGCGGTGCGAATGCAGCAGTTGCTGCCACCAGTGCTGTTTCACCACTTGCGGGATCAGCACCGCGAATCGCTCCTCCGGTTGCGCGCTTTCGAGTTCGCGGATCAGCGACAACACCGGCTCGTGCAGCATGCGGTAGTGCGCTTCCAGGATGCGCAGTTCCGGTGTGGGGCGGTGCTCCGCAAGCGCGGGGGCTTCGACGTGCTTGTGCCAGCGCCGCTGCAATTCCTCCTGGTGTTCATGACTGTCCGGTCCGCGCAGCCGCGTGAGGTGCAGTGCGACCACGCACCCGGAAATACCCATCCCGAATTCCAGCGCCTTCATGGCCGGCTTGTCCCATCGCTCGACTACCACCAGTGCCACCGGCGGTCGGGCGGCGCGTGCATCCAGCGCTTCGAATTCGGTGGTGCGTCGCCGCACGTCGGCGTAGTAGTGGTGCACGCGGCGCAGGGCGAATATCGCCAAAGGGGCAGCGATCACCACGATCCACGCGCCTTCGATGAACTTCGCCACCACGATCACGACCAGCGCGATCGCGGTGACGACCGCGCCCAGCGCGTTGATGCCCAGCCGCAGCTTGCGCGTCCGCGCTTGCGATCCGCGGTCGCGCCGCCAATGCACCGTCATCGCCACCTGCGAGAGCGTGAAACCGAGGAACGCGCCGATCGCGAACAGCGGAATCAGTCGGTCGGTGATGCCACCGAACAACAGCAGCAGCAGACCGGCGCAACCGGAGAGGAAGAGCATGCCGAGCGAATACGTCAGCCGTCGCCCGGCCTGTGCGAAGCCCTCGGGCAGGTAACCATCCTCGGCGACATTGCGGCACAAACGCGGAAACGCCACGAAGCTGGTATTGGCCGAGAGCGTCAGCACGCAAAGCAGCGCGGCCATCGCCAGGAAATAGAACCCGCCATGGCCCAGCACCGCGCCTGCCAGTTGCGAAAGCACACTGCGATAACCGGATTGCGTCTGGTCCATCGCGCCGATCCGGTAACCCGGGATCAACCAGGCAACGCCCCCCAGCAGCAATGCCAGCGCGATCACGATGAAGCTCAGTGTGCGATGGCCATAGCGCACCGGCGGATCGCGAAAGCCGCTCATGCTGTTGCCGACCGCCTCGACACCGGTCATCGCGGTGCAGCCCGCGGCGAAAGCGCGCAGCAGCAGCCAGATGCCTATCGTTTGCGCAGTCGATTTCAGTTCGGCGGGTGGCGCGACCGCGTCCGGATGACCGCCCGCATGCCCCGCGCGCCACGCGCCGAGCGCGATGATCGCGAAAAAGCATGCGAGATAAACATAGGTCGGCAACGCCAGTACGCGCCCGGAGAACAGCGTGCCGCGGAGGTTGATCGCGGTGAGCAGCGCGAGGATTCCCAGGCACAGCGGCAATATGTAGGGATGCAGCATCGGTACCGCCGACACCAGTGCGCCGACGCCGGCGGAAATTCCTACCGCGACGTTCAGTACGTAATCGATCATCAGCGCGGTGGCAGCCAGCAGACTCGCGTGCACGCCGAGATTGGCGCGCGCCACCGCATAGGCGCCGCCGTTGCCGGGGTAGGCGCGGATGGTCTGCCAATACGACGCATAGAGGAGCAGCAGGAGGGCGATGATCGGCATCAGCAGCCAGGCCGCGGGCCGCAGCGCCGCCGCGCCCAGCGGCATCAGGATGGTGAGCGCCGCCTCCGGGCCGTACGCGACCGAGGCCAGCGCATCCAGACCCATCGCCGGCACGCCCTCGAACGCGCCGATCTTGCGCGCGCCCGATTCGGCGTTGGCGAGCCTTCGACCCAGCAGCAGGTGCGCGACATTCACGTGGATCCTCGTGTCGCGGCATCATTCCGGCCATGCATCGGGCGGTGTCGCGGACCGGCGAGCGGAGCCGGATTTGCGGCTCTTCTTCTGCGAGGCGAAGACGAATATTCCGGCAACGCCGATGCGATTTCTCCGACCACCTCGCCCCATCTTCCCGCCCGCCGTTGCCGGAACAGCCGCATCGTCGGATACCACGGCGAATCGGGGCGCGCGCGCATCCAGCGCCAGTCGCAGGTTTCCGGCAGCAGCAGCCATACCGGCAAACCGAGGGCGCCGGCGAGGTGCGCGACGACCGTGTCGACGCTGATGACGAGATCGAGGCGCTGCAGTCGCTGCGCGAATACGCGCAAGTCCCTGCAGCCCAGATCGAACATCGGGAACGGATGCGGCAGTGCGGGATATTGCAGCGAGGACCAGCGCACCCCCGGCATGCGCGCGAGCGGTCGCAGCAGGTTGCGCGAGATCGAACGCGCGGGATTCCAGTCGCCGGATAGCCAGCACAGGCCGATGCCCGGAGCGCGCCGGCTGCCCGCACCACGAGCGCTCCGAACGTGGATGTACGGCACCCGCGCGGGGATGGCGTCGATCGTCAGCCGCAACGCATGCGGAAGTTCCATCAACTCGATGTCGAGGTCGCGTTCAATCTCCGGTTCACCCTCGTGCAGCGGTTCCAGCCGGTCGGCGCCTCCGCAACCCCGCAGCAGCTCCATCAGCGCCGGCTGCACCCACAGCGTGACGGAAGCGCAGCGTGCACGCAGCAACGGCAGCAGCCGCACGAACTGGATGGTGTCTCCGAGGCCGTGGTAGCAGCGCACCAGCACGCGTTTTCCGGTGAACGGATCCCCGTTCCAGATCGCCTGCAGGTGTCGCGGCTGCGCCGCGTCGTGCAGTGTCCCCGCGGCCGATCGCTGCAGCAACACCGCGTCGCTGGTTTCCCATGCGGCGGCGAAGTCGCCGCGCATCATCGCACTCGTCCACGCATCCATGCGTCGTGCTCACCTGGAGCAATACTTCATTTCGAAAGGCGCCGCCATGCGCGGCTGCCTTTTGCCATTGCGATCATGGATGATCGCGCTAAAAACCCGTGCCCACTTCGTTGGGCAGATGCAGGTGCTTCGCTGTCGCGGCCCCGATATCGGCGAAGGTATCGCGCATGCCCAGCGGGCCCCGCGCGATGCCTGGCCCGAACGCCAGCACCGGAATGCATTCGCGCGTGTGGTCGCTCCCCGGCCAGGTCGGATCGCAGCCGTGGTCGCCGGTGATGATCGCGAGATCGCCCTCGCGCAAGGCATCGAGCAGTTCCGGCAGCCGTTCGTCGAAGGCCTCCAGCGCGGCGGCATAGCCGCAGGTGTCGCGGCGATGTCCGTACAGCGTGTCGAAGTCCACGAGGTTGGAGAACAGCAAGCCGCCGTCCGCCAGGCGACGCGCGGCTTCCACGGTGCGATCGAACACGCGCTGGTTGTCCTCGCCGTGCAATTCGAGTCCCGTTTCATCGTGGCAGAACAGGTCGCCGATCTTGCCGACGGAAACCATCTCGCGTCCCGCGCGCGCGGCGCGCTGCAGCAGTGTGCCGCGCGGCGGCGGCACGCCGTAGTCGTGGCGCCGCGGCGTGCGGGTGAAGCCGGTTTGCGCGGAACCGGTGAACGGCCGCGCGATCACCCGGCCTATGCGGAAACCATCCAGCAGCTCGCGCGCTGTTTCGCATACGCGGTACAGGCGTTGCAATCCGAAACGATCCTCGTGTGCGGCGACCTGGAATACGCTGTCGGCGCTCGTGTAGCAGATCGGCTTGCCGGTGCGCAGGTGTTCTTCGCCCAACTCTTCGATGATCTGCGTGCCGGAAGCATGGCGGTTGCCGAGCAGGCCCGGCAGTTGCGCCCGCTCGCACAGCGCGTCGATCAATTGGCGCGGGAAACACGGCTGCTCGCGCGGAAAATAGCCCCAGTCCTCGCGCATCGGTGCGCCGGCGATTTCCCAATGGCCGGTCTGCGAATCCTTGCCCGGCGAGGTTTCCGCCGCGGCGCCGGCGCGGCCGCGGTTCCAGCGTCGCGTTTCCAGTCCGGGCGGCGCGCGCCCGGTGGCGCAACGGCAGGCTTCGCCCAGGCCCAGGGACGCGAGAAACGGCACGTTCAGCCCGCCGTGCCGGACGCCCGCGCGATCGGCGGCGCCGCGCGCGCAGCGCAGCGCGATATGGCCCAGAGTGTCGGCGCCCGAATCGCCGAAGCGTTCTGCGTCCGGTGCACCGCCCACGCCGAGGGAATCCAGCACGATGATGATCGCGCGGGTCATGCAACCGCCTCCACCGCTGCGGACGCCACGGATGCCGGCGCGTAGCGCTCCACCATGCGCGCGCAGAAGTCGGCATACAACTGCGGCTCGCGCGGTGCGCTGGTGTGGTGCGGTGCGATTCCGAGATGTTCCGGCGTGAAGCAGAACGTCAGCGTCACATCGAACCCGCGCAACGCGTGCATCTGCCGATCGAACCATCCCGTTGCATCCAGCCGGAACGAGTCCGCCCACGACAAACCGGTGCGTAGATGGCGCACGCCCAGCCGCCGCATCCAGGCGACGGCGTCGTCCAGCCGGTGGTCCTCGAAATGGAACCACTGGCACAAGCCCAGCGCGGGCGCGTATCGCGCGAAGCGCCGCAGTGCGGGTTTTTCGGAGCCATCCTCGCGCAGCAGGCCCATGTGGAAATGCCGGTAATACGCCGAGCCTTCCGCTTCCCTGTGGCGCGTGGTCGCCTCCCACGCGCGCGGCAGGTCGTAGAGGCTGTACCAGTGGATGCGCGGCGTGCGCCCGATCAGCAATTGCGCGGTGCGGTCCAGTCCCCAGGCCTGTACTTCTTCAGCACCGAAGCTGGACACGCCGACTTCGGACACGATCACCGGCCTGTCGCTCAGGTTTTGGATTTCTGCCAGCCTGTCCGGCCATTCCTCGATCGGCCAGTGGTTCCAGTCCAGCGGAAAACCGTGCACCGCCAGCATGTCCACTTCATCCAGCACGCCTTGTGACTGCATGTTGCGGATGAATTCCGGATCGATCGGCGAGATGCCGCCCAGCACGACCGTCAGCCCGGGATTGATCCCGCGAATCGCGCGCGCAGCGAGTTTCGCCATTTGCGCGAAGTGCGACCAGCCCGGATCGATTTCCGGATCCCAGTGCGACTTGTTGTTGGGTTCGTTCCACAGCATCACCGCTTCGATCATGGCGTACGCTCCGTCGTGAGGAATGTCGGCATCCTTGCCGGCGCCGCGGCGGGGACGACGTCACCGTCGTGTTGCGTCAGCAGATTGATCGCGGCGCGATAGCCCGCCAACGTGCCGACATCGATGTACGCTTCGCCCGCTTTGACCCCGAGCGCCCGCCCGCCCTGCGCCAGCCATGAGTTCACCAGCGTGCCGATGTATTCGTCGCGCGGTTCGCGCGTCAGCCACAGGCGGTACAGTTCGTCGAAGATCCGCGCGGGCATCCTGAAAGCGCCCCAGATCCAGTGCGTACCGGGATCGGCGTGCTTGACGCGGATCTCGCGCACCCGATCGTTCCCGTCCAGCGCCACCGCATCGAAGAACTGCGGTTGCGCGACCGGGAACAGCAGGAATGAAAGCGTGTCATCCGGCAATCGCGCCAGGGCATCGGCCGGAAACCACACGGTGTCCGGCAGGCCGATCGCAACCGAATCGTCCTTCGCGACCAGCGGACGCGCGCGGAAGATCGCATCGCACAAACCCGAGGGTTGCGGCTGCACCACGTAGGCCATCGGCGTGCCGCCGTATTCGCCGCCGAAATAATCGAGGATGTCGGACTTGCCTGCGCCGATCACGAAGCACAGCTTGTCCGCGCCGCCGCGAAGCAGACGCTCGATCAGGTATTCGGCCACCGCGCAAGGGCGCGGCGCGTCGTTCAAGGTTCGCGCACCGACCGGCAGCAGTTCTTTCGAAAATGCCAGCGGCTGGATGCGGGAACCGCGGCCTGCGGCGGGAATGATGCCCCACATCTCATGCCACCAAGGGTTGCGCACCACGCGTGCGCTCGAGCAGCGCGATCAGTTCGTGCGCGCGATGTTGCGAGGTGTGTTCGGCCAGCGTACGTTCGCGCGCGGCTTCGCCGATGCGTTTCAATTCGGCATCGGAAAGATCCAGCGCCTCGAGCGCATCGCGCGTGTTGCGCGCCAGCAGGATTTCCTCGTTCGGTCGGTAGAACGAAGACAATCCCGGCCAGTCGTCGCTCAGGACCGCCGCGCCGCAGGCGGCGGCCTCGAACAATCGACCCGAGGGACACGAGCCCATGCGCGCCATCGCCGCGCGCGTCACGTTCAGAGCCAGTCGCGCCGAACACAGGAACGCGGCGTGTTCGTCCGGCGGCAGATGACGGACGAACCAGACGTTGTCGCTCCATGGAAAGTCGGGCGGATACTGTGCCCCGGCGATCGCGAAGCGCCGGTGCGGACGCGCGCGCGCCACGCGCACGAAGAGTTCCTGCAGCGCCGGTTGCCGATCGGCGGCATAGGTGCCGATCCAGCACAGGTCGGAGCGATAGTGTTCCCTCGGCGGTGCGGGACGGTGCACCCGCGGATCGACGTGTCCATAAAGCGCCGCCGCGCGCGGCGCGCCGAGCGTGTGACGCAGCGCGTCCAGCGCCGGGCCGCCGGCATAGCTCAAGGCGAGGTCGTAATCGCGCAAGCCGCGCTCGTCCAGCCACGGCACGGATTCCCGCGCCTGCAGATGATCGAGCGTTACGGGTGTGTCCAGGTCGTAGAACACGCGCAGCGGCCGCGTGGATTCCAGCAGCACGTCGCGCGCTTCCAGCGCATCGGGACAATAGGACGTGATGATCGCGGCATCCGCATCGCGCAGTTCGCGTCGCGCGCGCGCGCGAACGGAGTCCCAGTCGGAATAGAGGATCAGGCTTCCGTCATGCGCGAACCAGTCGCGCGCCTGCGCATACCAGGGCAGGTCGCGTTCGAAGAAGCGGATTGCGTGACCGCATTGCGTCAGCGCGCGATGCAAGCCGCGCCACAAGGTCGCATGGCCATTGCCCCACGACGAAGAGATGCTGAGGCCGAATATCACGATCTTCACGCCGCGGCCTCATCGAGCGAGTCGGGCACCAGCAGTCCAGCGCGCATTGCCAGCCGCGTTACCGAGGCCGGCGCGATCTCGTAGTGCTGCCAGCCGTCCGGGTCGGCGTGCAGTGCCAGCAGGAGCGCGGCGCGAATCACTTCAGCGTGCGTCACCAGCACCAGTGTGCAGCCGGCGCACACGGCGGCGAGATCGGCGAAATATCCGGCGAGCGATTTCTGCACGGAGGCGATGGTGACGCCGGCCGGCGTGCGCGCTGCACCGCGCTCGCGATTCCAACGGCGCCATTGCGCGTCTTCTTCCAGATCGGCGAACGCGCAACCGCCCCAATCGCCGAAATCCAGTTCGTCCAACTCGGGCGCAACGCGCAGTGGACAGTTGGCCAGCGAAGCGATCGCGCGCGCGGTCTGGCGCGTGCGCCGGCGCGGGCTGGTCTCCACCCGCTGCGGTGTCTCGGGTTTCAGTGCATGCGCCAGCTCGCGCGCCTGCGCCAGTCCGCGCGCGTCGAGCGGCGGATCCAGCGCATGGCCCAGCAGGATGCGCTCACCCGGCGCGCACGCGGCGTGACGCACCAACAGCAAGCGCGTGGTCGCCGGGGTTGTCGAAACTGGGCTCATCGGAACGATTCCGTTCGTTGCGGGGCCGCGCGGCGCGCTGGTCCGGGTTCTGATCGGCGCGCATGAATTGCAGCGTCAGCTCGCGCGCACGCGAATCGGTGAACTGCTGCGGCGGCGACTTCATGAAATAACTGGACGGGCCGACGATCGCGCCGCCGATGCCGCGATCCAGCGCGAGCTTCGCGCAGCGCACCGCGTCGATCACCACGCCGGCGGAGTTGGGCGAATCCCACACCTCCAGCTTCAGTTCGACGGCCAGCGGCGAGCCGCCGAAGGCCGTGCCTTCTAGCCGGATGTAGGCCATTTTGCGGTCGGTCAGCCACTCGACGTGATCCGACGGTCCGACGTGGATCGACTCGGGCGCGACTTCGACCTGGCTGGTGACCGAGCGCGTCTTCGACAATTTCTTCGAAACAAGACGCTCGCGTTCCAGCATGTTCTTGAAATCGGAATTGCCGCCGAAGTTCAGTTGATACGTGTGATCGAGCCGCACGCCGCGGTCGCGGAACAGGTTGGCGAGCACGCGGTGCACGATGGTCGCTCCGACCTGGCTCTTGATGTCGTCGCCCAGCAGCGGCAGGCGTGCGCGTTCGAAGCGCTTGCGCCAGGTCTCGTCCGAGGCGATGAATACCGGGATGCAATTGACGAAGGCGCAGCCGGCTTTCAGTGCCTGCTGCGCATACCATTCGGTCGCGCGCTGCGAGCCGACGGGAAGATACGAAACCAATATGTCGGTTCCTGAGCGGCGCAGGATGTCGGCGACATCCGCGACGGCTCGGTCGGATTCGACGATGTCCTCGCGCAGGTATTCGCCCAGGCCGTCCAGCGTCGGCCCGCGTGCGACCGTGACGCCGCTGCGCGGCAATTCCGCGAACACACGCGTATTGTTGGGTTGGCACAGCAACGCTTCGGAGAGGTCGCGACCGACCTTGCCGGCGTGGATGTCGAAGGCGCTGGCGACCCGCACGTCGCCCACGCGGTAGCGGCCCACGCGCGGGCTCATCAGTCCGGGAATCGCAGCGTCTTCCCGCGCATCGCGGTAATAGGCCAGCCCCTGCACGAACGAAGACGCGCAGTTGCCTGCGCCGACGATGCCGACGCGTACACCATTGTCGAGCGGTGCATCCATGCGGGTTCCTTCTTCCTTGCGTGAAGCGCGTTCACGACACTGCGAACGATGCACGAAGCGTGCAAACGTACTCGCACCTACAAAGCATTGCCGCCGCTGGGTTCGCATCGCCGCGAACACGCACGCGGCGGGTAATCGTCGGACACTTTCGGGAAAGTTTTTCTAGCGCTTGTCGCTGCCACGCGCGGCATCATCATCTTCTTCATCCTGCGGCGGCTTGGCGGGCACGAAGGGCGACACCGGATCGCTGGCCGGAAAGGTTTCATCCACGGCCTCGTCCAGGTTGTCGCTCTCGTGCGACTTGCGACGGCGCTTGTCGGCATCCGACTCGGCCGGATGCGGCTTGCTGCCGGGATCCTTTCTGTCGGTGTGCGCGGCGTGTGGATGCCGCGCACCGGATTTCTTTGCGTCGCCCATCAGCGCTGCGCGCTGCGGCGCGATGAAGAAGATGAGGAACCGCTCTTGCGCGCACCCGTGGCGGCGCGTCGCGTACCGGTCGAAGGCTTCGACGCTGCATCCTTGCTCGCATGCCTGGTCGCGGACGGCAATTTCACCGTCGAACCATCGTGGCCCATGTACTGGCGATAATCCTCCATCAACGCTTTCTTGCGTTGCTCCAGATCACGGCCCAGCGCATCCAGATCCAGGTCGGTCTTCTTCACCGCCGGCATCAGCTCGTGTTCTTCTTCCTTCACGTGATGCTGCACGTACTCCTTCAGGACGGTGAGGCGTGCTTCCAGCATCTCGTCCCGCGCGCCGCTGCCGCTGATCTCCTCGATCAGGCGCTTCAGGCTGCCGTGCTCGACCTTCGCCTCAGCCACCATCTCGCGATCTTCCTCGTCCAGCGCCGCTCGCGCGGCCGGATAGAAGATCTCCTCCTCGATCGTGCTGTGCACGATGAGGCTCAGACAAATGTGCTGGGCGATCTCGATCCTGCTGCGGCTTTCGTCTTCGGCATCGAGCTGCTTGAACATCGACTCCACTTCACGATGATCGTGCTTCAACAGTTCGATCGCATTGCTGTCCTTGGCCATGGTGCTTCCTCCGTTGCGGATCGCGTGAACTGCAATGTGTATGCCACGTCGTGGTACGCACGGCACACCGCCGGCGTATGCATGGCGTTGCTTTTACGCGGCATGGCGCGCACGCACCGTGAATTCCGTTCCCACCGGCGTGAAATAAGCTCACGCCGTATTTCGTCGGCCTCCTGCACGGAGCCGCCCACGGAGTGGCACGCGGGTTGCTCGATGCGGGAAAGCACGCAGTGCGCGCGCGACCCAGGACGAGAACATGAACAGGACAAACGGCAAATTTGCTGCCGCCGCTTCGCTGGCGCTGGCGATCTGCGTCGCGCATGCGCAGCAGACGCCGCCGGGCGGAACGCAG
>DASXWZ010000314.1:0-12762 GCA_036503375.1 Rhodanobacteraceae bacterium
GGTGCTGGATGCGCTGGCGCAGCTCGGCGCGACCCGCGACGCGTGTGTGTTGGCGCTCGGCGGTGGCGTGGTCGGCGACATCGCCGGCTTCGCGGCGGCCTGCTGGATGCGCGGCATCGACTACGTGCAGGTTCCCACCACGCTGCTCGCGATGGTCGATTCCGCGGTCGGCGGCAAGACCGGCGTCGACCACCCCGCGGGCAAGAACCTGATCGGCGCGTTCCACCAGCCGCGCGCGGTGATTGCCGATCTCGACACGCTGGCCACGTTGCCGCGGCGCGAGCTGCGCGCCGGATTCGCCGAGGTGATCAAGACCGCGTGCATCGGCGATGCGGATTTCTTCGCCTGGCTGGAAGCGAATGTAGATTCGTTGCTGGCACGCGATGCGGAGGCGCTGACACATGCGATCGCCACCTGCTGCCGCTTCAAGTCCGGCGTGGTGATGCGCGACGAGCGCGAATCCGGAGAACGCGCGCTGTTGAATTTCGGCCACACTTTCGGCCACGCGATCGAAACAGAAGCCGGTTACGGCACGCTGCTGCACGGCGAAGCGGTGGCGATCGGCATGGTAGTGGCCGCGCGATTGTCGCAGCGACTGGGCATGGCGGGCGAAGTGGATACGCAACGCCTGCGCGACCTGCTGCGCGAATTCGGATTGCCGGTCGAGTCGCCGCCGAACTTGCAAGTCGACGTCCTGCCCGCCCGCATGCGATTGGACAAGAAAACTCGCGCCCGTGCGTTGCGGCTGATCCTCTGGCGCGGGATCGGAAAGGCGGAGATCGTCGAAAACGTGCACGACAGCGACGTGCTTTCGGTACTCTGAAACCGCGGCAGGTACAATCTGCGGTTCGAATTGAGGCCATCCGCTCCGCATGCACCTCTACCTGCAAACCCCGCCGGCCGCCGGCGCCGCGCCGCGCTACTGCCGCATCGCGCTGGAGCAGGATCTGCTCGGCGGCTGGACCTTGTACCGCGAATCCGGCACCGAGGGCGGCCGCGCCACGTTGAAGCGCGAGATCTACCTGAGCCGCGATGACGCGCTGAGCGCGTTCGAACACGCGCGCGACGCGCAATTGAAGCGCGGTTTCAAGGTGATGATCACCCAAGGGTTCGACAATCCGCATGCCTGACCTGTCGGATCGCAGCAACCGGTTCCTGCGTGCGTTGCGACGCGAACCCGTCGACGTTACGCCGATCTGGATCATGCGCCAGGCGGGCCGTTATCTGCCCGAATACCGCGCCACGCGCGCACGCGCCGGCAGTTTCCTGACCTTGATGCGCACGCCGGAGCTGGCTTGTGAACTGACCTTGCAACCGATCAAACGTTTCGATCTGGACGCCGCGATCCTGTTTTCCGACATTCTCACGATTCCCGATGCGATGGGCCTGGGGCTGCATTTCGTCGAAGGCGAAGGGCCGAAGTTCGCGCATCCGTTGCGCAGCGCGAACGATATCGGGAAGCTCGCTATGCCCGACCCGGAAATTTCGTTGCGCTTCGTGATGGATGCGGTGCGGCTGATCCGCCGGGAGTTGAACGGACGCGTGCCTCTGATCGGTTTCGCGGGCAGCCCGTGGACGCTGGCCTGCTACATGATCGAGGGTGGAGGCTCGCGCGATTTCGCACGGGTCGTCGCGTTCGCGAAAGAAAATCCTTCAGCCATGCACGCGCTGCTGGATCTGAACGCACGCGCAGTGGCGGCGTATCTGGCCGCGCAAGCCGCAGCCGGCGCGCAAGCGCTGATGATCTTCGATTCCTGGGGCGGCTTGCTGCCGCCGGACATGTTCACCGAATTCTCGGCGCGTTACCTGTCACGGATTGCGGCGCTGCTGCGCGAGGACGCGCACGCGCGCGACGTGCCCCTGATCCTGTTCTCCAAGGGCGCCAATGCATTTCTGGAAGTGCTGGCCGACAGCGGCTGCGCGGCGCTGGGCGTGGACTGGACGATCTCGCTGGACGCAGCGCGCCGCCGCGTCGGCGACCGCGTCGCGTTGCAGGGCAATCTCGATCCGAAGGTCTTGCTATCGTCACCCGAAGCGATCGCGCGCGAAGCCCACCGCGTGCTCGACGATTTCGGCCCGCATCCCGGCCACGTCTTCAACCTCGGCCACGGCATCACGCCGGACGTGGATCCCGAGCATGTAAGGGTGCTGGTGGATGCCGTGCACGGATTTGACCGCTTCATGTAGGCTGGGCTGACAAGCCGGGCCCTCCGTCAAGACACAAGAATCGCTGGGCTTCGCAGCCCAGTCTACAAAACACGATGGACAAGAGTTTCGACCCCGAACAGATCGAATCGAAGTGGTACGCGCGCTGGGAGCAGTCCGGCTGCTTCAAGCCGTCCGGTCACGGCGAGCCATACTGCATCCTGCTGCCGCCGCCGAATGTCACGGGCACGCTGCACATGGGACACGCGTTCCAGCAGACGATCATGGACGCGCTGATCCGCTATCACCGCATGCGTGGGCAGAACACCCTGTGGCAGGTCGGGACCGATCATGCCGGCATCGCCACGCAGAAGATCGTGGAGAACCAACTGGCGGCCGAGAACCAGACGCGGCACGACCTCGGCCGCGAGCGATTCGTCGAGCGCGTTTGGAAGTGGAAAGAAGAATCCGGTTCCACCATTACGCGCCAGATGCGCAGGCTCGGGGCTTCGGCGGACTGGTCGCGCGAGCGCTTCACGATGGACGAGGGCCTCTCCGCCGCGGTGCGCAAGGTGTTCGTCGAATGGTACCGCGCCGGCCTGATCTATCGCGGCAACCGGCTGGTGAACTGGGATCCGGTGCTGATGACGGCGGTGTCGGACCTCGAGGTCAACAACGTCGAGCGTGACGGCTCGATGTGGTACATCTGCTATCCCTTCAACGACGGCCCGATCGATGGTGTGCGCGGCATGACCATCGCCACCACGCGACCGGAAACCATGCTCGCCGACGGCGCGCTGGCGGTGCATCCGGACGACGAGCGCTATGGTCACCTGATCGGCCGCTACGTGGACCTGCCGCTGTGCAGTCGCCAGATTCCGATCATCGCGGACGAATTCGTCGATCGTGAGTTCGGCAGCGGCTGCGTCAAGATCACGGGCGCGCACGACTTTAACGACTACGAAGTCGCCAAGCGCCATTCCATCGACATGATCATCATCATGACGCTCGATGCGCGCATGAACGACAGCGCGCCGGCCGCATACCGCGGCATGGATCGCTACGAAGCGCGCAAGGCGGTGGTCGCCGATCTGGAGCGCTACGATTTCCTGATCAAGGTCGAGCCACATAAATTGTCGGTGCCGGTGAGCCAGCGCTCGGATGCCGTGATCGAGCCGATGTTGACCGATCAATGGTTCGTTGATTTGACGCGCGAGACATTGGAAAACGGTCGCCGGGGCGGACGACGCGCAA
Source organism: Rhodanobacteraceae bacterium (assembly GCA_036503375.1). GTDB lineage: Bacteria > Pseudomonadota > Gammaproteobacteria > Xanthomonadales > Rhodanobacteraceae > 66-474. Next base: position 3,400 of record DASXWZ010000314.1, read on the forward strand.
TCACGCAGCCCGCGCTGGATGCGGTGCGCAGCGGCGACATCAAATTCGTGCCGGAGAACTGGGCGACAACTTACACGCAGTGGCTGGACAACATCCATGACTGGTGCATCAGCCGGCAGTTGTGGTGGGGCCACCGCATCCCGGCGTGGTACGACGAGGCCGGCAACATCTTCGTCGGCGAGGACGAGGCCGATGCGCGCGCACACGCTAACGTGCAGCCCGTCGGCACGTTGAAGCAGGACGAGGACGTGCTGGACACCTGGTTTTCTTCGGCGCTCTGGCCGTTCTCGACGCTGGGCTGGCCGTTCGATCAGCCGGTGAAGAATGAGCGCGGCGAGATCGTCGCGAACTGGCCGCAGGACCGGATCTTCCTGCCCAGTTCGGTGCTGGTCACCGGCTTCGACATCATCTTCTTCTGGGTCGCGCGCATGGTGATGGCGACCAAGTACTTCACCGGCCGCGTGCCGTTTCGCGAGGTCTACATCAACGCGATCGTGCGCGACGCCGAAGGCCAGAAGATGTCCAAGTCCAAGGGCAACACGCTCGATCCGCTGGACCTGATCGATGGCATTACGCTCGAAGACCTGGTGAGTAAATCCACCGCCTCGCTGCTGATCCCGCAGGTGCGCGAAAAAGTGGAAAAGCGCATCCGCAAGGATTACCCCGACGGCATCAGCGCGATCGGTGCGGACGCGCTGCGCTTCACATTCGCCGCGCTCGCGAGCTACGCGCGCACGATCAACTTCGACGTGAAGCGCGCCGAAGGCTACAAGGCGTTCTGCAACAAGCTGTGGAATGCGGCGAGATTCGTGTTGATGAACGTCGAGAACGGGACTCGGGACTCGGGACTCGGGACTCGGAAAGAGCCGGCAACGGAGGCCGAGCGCTGGATCCTCACCCGCCTGCACCACACGCTCGCGGAAGTCGAGCAGCATTTCTTGACGTATCGCTTCGATCTGCTGGCGCAGGAGCTGTACGAATTCGTGTGGAACGAATACTGCGACTGGTTCCTGGAGCTGTCGAAGCCCGCATTGAACGGCGAGGATCCGAACGCCGCGGCATCCACGCGCGGCACGCTGCTGCACGTGCTGGAAGCCGTATTGCGCGCGCTGCACCCGATCATTCCGTTCATCACCGAGGAAATCTGGCAGTCGGTCGCGCGGCCACTTGGCTTGAAAGATCGAAGCATCATGCAGCGGCCGTACCCGCTTGCTGATGAGTTCGCAACTGACGAATCAGCCAGCGCGGAAATCGAATGGTTCAAGGCTGTGCTGACCGGTGTTCGTCGCATCCGCAGCGAAATGAATATCGCGCCCGGCAAGACCATTCCGCTGCTGTTGGCCGACGGCAATGCGGACGATCGCCGTCGCGCGGACAAGTTCGCCGCGCAAATCGCGTTCCTCGCCCGCAGCGAATCGCCGCGGTGGTTGCAGGCCGGAGAAACAGAACCCGCTTCGGCCGCCGCGTTGGTGGGCACGCTGCGCGTGCTGATTCCGCTGGCTGGATTGATCGATCTCGATGCCGAGCGCACGCGATTGAAAAAGGAAATCGCGCGAATGGAAGGCGAGATCGCAAAATCCAATGCCAAGCTCGCCAATTTCGGCGAGCGCACGCCCGCGGCCGTGGTCGAGCAGGAGCGTGCGCGGCTGAGCGAGCGGAACACGCAATTGAACGCACTGCGCGAGCAGGCGGCGAAGCTTCTGTAGGCGGATCCTGTCTGCCGCTGCGGCGGCGACGCCCGCCTTATCTTTCGCGTGGCAACAACTCCATCGCCATCACGATCGCATCCTCGCGGCCGCGGCGCGCGGGGTAGTAGTTCGGGCGTCGGCCCACTTCGTTGAAGCCGGCGCGCTCGTACATCGTCTGCGCCTTGCCGTTGGAAGGCCGCACTTCCAGGAACACGCGGTGCGCGCGGTGCATGCGCGCCAGCTCCACGAGGTGGCGCAACATGCGCGTGCCGTGGCCGTGGCGCTGCTGCGAGGGCGCGACGCAAAGGTTCAGCACGTGCGCTTCGTTCGCGCCGGTGGAGAGAATGCCGTAGCCGACCAGGTCCCCACCGGATTCCTGCAACACCCAACATTTGTGCCCGGCCGCCAGGCAGTCGCGGAAGATCTGCGCCGACCACGGGAATTCGTAGGCGGCCGTTTCGATCGCGGCCACCGCGGCGATGTCCGTACGCGTCATCGGACGCCAGCGCGGCAGCGGATTGACTGCGACCGCGGACATTTCACCCCCGCTCCTGCACCAGTTGCTGCAGCCGATCCCACAGCGCCCGCTTGCGCTCGCGATCCGCGTGCAACACCGCCAGCGCATCGACGCGCAGCACCCGTCCGGGATCGATCGCCGGCGGCAGGGGCGGATCGCCGAACGCGAGCACGCGCACGCGCGGATCGGCCTCGGCATCGGCCATGCGCACGCATTGCAGGCCGAGCGAGCTGATCGCTTCTGTGATCTTCGTGTAGAGCATCGCCAGCGGCGCCTGTTCGATTTCTTCCTGGGCGCGCAGCAGGGCGATGCGTTTGTCGGATTCCGTGGCTGTCGCCGTCGCCGCGGCGGCCTTCTCGTCCGGATCGGACGTTCGCAAGCGCAAGGGCACCACGCCCAGCGCGCGCAGCGTATCGATCCTGGAAAGCGCGGCGGATGCCATCAAGGTCGATTCATTCGTGCGGCGGCTGCGATTGCCGGCGTTGCGCGCGCATGCGCCGGCGCGACGAGCGGCTGCGCAAGCCCCAGAGCGTCATCACCGGGCCGGACAGCACGTACAGCACCGCGATGATCAGCAGCACCGCCGCGGTGTTCAGTACCAGCGCCACGATCAGCAGCACCGCCAGCACGATCCACACGAACGGCACCCGGTCGCTGCGTGGCCAGGCCTTGAAACTGAAGTAGCGCACGCGGCTGACCATCAACAAACCCGCGATGACGGCGAGGATGGGCGTGAAGAAGCACAGCCACGCGCCTTCGATCCGCGCGTTCTCCATCGTCCATACGAACGACATGCAAAGGCCCGCGGCAGCCGGGCTGGCCAGCCCCTGGAAATAGCGCTTGTCGGCCATGCCGACCTGCGTGTTGAAGCGCGCCAGTCGCAAGGCGGCGCACGCGGCGTAGAGGAACGCGGCCGCCCAGCCGAGCTTGCCCCAAAGCACGCCGTAGTCGCGCAGGTATTGCAGCGACCACGTGTACAGCACCAGCGCCGGCGCCAGGCCGAAGCTGACCAGATCAGAGAGCGAGTCGTACTGCACCCCGAATTCGCTCTGCGTCCCGGTCAATCGCGCGACGCGCCCGTCCATGCCGTCCAGCAGCCCTGCGATGAACACCGCGATGGCGGCATCGGTGAAGTGTCCGGCGATCGCCGCCACGATCGCGTAGAAGCCGGCGAACATCGCGCCGGTGGTGAACAGGTTGGGCAGCAGGTAAATGCCGCGGCGGGGGCGCGAGGAATGCGAGGGCGGTGGGATCGGGTCGGTCATGCGTCGCACTGGCTGGAGGACGAGCCTGTCTGCAAGTGTAATCCATTGTCGTGACGCAGCAGGCTTGTTCCGGACCGCGTGTGGTGCTATCCAGTGCACACGTCCAAGCGCGAATGCCGCGCACCCGGAGATCGCCATGCCCCGTCTGCTCGTTTCCGCCGCATTCGCCGTCGCCGCGCTGACCATTTGCGCGTCCGTTTCCGCGCAGGTCTACAAATGGAAGGACGCCAACGGCACGACGCACTATTCCGACGTGCCGCCGCCGGCCGGTTCCAAGTACGAGAGGGTGAGCGTCAGCAGCAACGTCGCCACGCCGGTGGTCGCCACGCCCGCTCCGGCCTCCTCGACCTCCGCCGCCAAAAGCAATGCGGGCGCGCCATCGGCGCAGAACACCGCTTCCACCGCCGACACCCCGGACAACCGCGCCAAATTGTGCAAGCAGCTCGACAGCAACATCGCGCTGTTGGACAGCGATCAGCCGGTCACGTCCGGCGACGCCAATACCCCGCAGCAAAACATGAGCGACGTGCAACGCCGGCAGGAACTGGCGACCGCGCAGGCGCAGAAGAAGCAGTATTGCAACGGGTGAGGCGGGGCTCGGGACTCGGGGCTCGGGACTCGGGGCTCGGGGCTCGGGGCTCGGGCTCGGGCTCGGGAAAGCCTAACAACATCGTCATTCCGGGGCTGCGCGTCGCGGAGCGACGTGCAGAACCCGGAATCTGCTCTGTCTCACCTTCGAAAACCGGATTCCTGATCGCGGCGCAACCTGCCCCGACTTGATCCGGGGGGCCTGGCCCGCGGAATGACGATATCGTTGCCTGCTTTGGCCGATTCCCGATTCCCATTTCCGATTCCCCATTCCCGACTTCGCTACAATTCCGCGTTCTGTCACGCGGAATCCATTAATGCGCCTGTCCCGATTCCACCTGAGCACCGCGCGCGAGGCACCGGCCGATGCCGAGATCGCCAGCCACAAGCTGATGCTGCGCGCGGGAATGATCCGCAAGCTCGCCGCCGGCATCTACACCTGGGCGCCGCTGGGCCTGCGCGTGCTGCGCAAGGTCGAGGGCGTGGTGCGCGAGGAAATGCAGCGCGCGGGCGCGATCGAAATGACCATGCCCTGCGTGCAGCCGCGCGAATTGTGGCAAGAATCCGGCCGCTGGGAAAAATACGGGCCTGCGCTTTTGAAAATGCGCGACCGCAAGGAACAGGAATACTGTTTCGGCCCGACCCACGAGGAAATCATCTGCGATTTCGTGCGCAGCGAGATTTCCAGCTACAAACAATTGCCGGTCACGTTCTTCCAGATCCAGACCAAGTTCCGCGACGAAATCCGCCCGCGTTTCGGGGTAATGCGTGCGCGCGAATTCCTGATGAAGGATGCGTATTCATTTCATCTCGACCAGGCCTCGATGGATGAAACGTACAGGACGATGTACGAAGCGTATTCGCGCATCTTCACCCGGTTGGGTCTGAAGTTCCGTCCCGTCGCCGCGGATTCCGGCGCGATCGGCGGCGACGTCAGCCACGAATTCCAGGTGCTGGCCGATTCGGGCGAAGACGCGATCGCGTTTTCCGATCAATCGGATTACGCGGCCAACATCGAACTGGCCGAAGCGGTGGCGCCGGATGCGGTGCGTCCCGAACCTTCGCAGCCGTTGCAACGCGTCGGCACGCCCACGCAGAAAACCATCGCGGAAATCACCGCATTTCTGGAAGTGCCGGCCACGCAATGCGTCAAGACCATTCTGGTGCGCGGCGTGGAAGGCGTGGTGGCGTTGTGCCTGCGCGGCGATCACGAATTGAACGAGGTGAAGGCATCGAAATTGCCGGAGCTGGGCGGCGAATCGGTACTCGCTTCGGAGGAGCAGATCTTCGCCGCCGCCGGCGCGCACGCCGGTTTCATCGGCCCGGTCGGCTTGCCGGGAGACATTCCCGTGATCGTGGATCGCGCCGCGGCGGTGTTGGCCGATTTCGTTTGCGGCGGCAACCAGGACGGCACGCATTGCACCGGCGCCAACTGGCACCGCGATGCGCGTGTCACGCGCGTGGCCGACCTGCGCAAGGTAGTGGCCGGCGATCCGTCGCCCGATGGCCGCGGCACATTGTCCATTGCGCGCGGTATCGAGGTCGGGCACATCTTCCAGAACGGCTGCAAGTACACGCAGACGATGAACGTCACGGTACTGGACGCCAGCGGCAAGTCTGCGACGCCGATGACGGGTTGCTACGGCATCGGCGTCTCGCGCGTGGTCGCCGCTGCGATCGAACAGGGCCACGACGAACGCGGCATCATCTGGCCCGAGCCGATGGCGCCCTGGCGCGTGGCCGTGTGCATCATCAACCCGAAAAACGACCCGAAGGTGACGGAAGCCGCCGAATCGCTTTACCGCGAGTTGAACGACCGCGGCATCGACACCGTACTGGACGATCGCGGCCTGCGGCCGGGGCCGATGTTTTCAGATATCGAACTGATCGGCATTCCGCACCGGATCGTGGTCAGCGAACGCGGACTGGCCAATGGCACCTTCGAATATCGCGGGCGGCGTGATGCCGAAAGCCGGAACCTGGAAAAACAGGCACTGCTGGCGTTGTTCGGATAATCCTCCGCGGAATTCGACGATTACCGGATCCGGATGAGCGCCGGAATCGCCCCGTTTTTGCAGTGCTTTTTGCGCGAGCCGGATTTTTAGGCCAGAATGATCCTCGCACCGATCGGATTTATCCATTCGTCCGGTCGTTTCATCGCCGACAAATCAGGAGCAGTCATGGCCGTCGATGTGAAGTCGCTCAACGAAAAGCAGCTCGAGGAGCTGAGCAGGAAGATCGCCGCCCGCAAGAACGATCTGGGCAAGGAAAGGTTTGCGAAGGTCCGCGCAAAGGTCGATGCCTTGCTCAAGGCGGAAGGCGTGACCTTCGGCGAGCTTTACGGCACGCGCGGTCGCCGCGGCAAACGCGGCAAGGTCGCGCCGAAATACCGCAATCCCGCCGATCCGTCGATGACCTGGTCCGGTCGCGGCAAGCGACCGCGCTGGTTCAATGCCGCGCTGAAATCGGGCAAATCGGAAAAGAGCCTGTTGATTAAATAACGGGGCTCGGGGCTCGGGACTCGGGACAGCGTAAATCAAAGTGTCATTCCGGGGCCGTTCGCAGAGTCATCGCGAACGGAACCCGGATCTCTTTCGGAAAACGGACTTCGGATCGCTTCTGCGTCCTCCGGAATAACGGCGCTGTTTGAGTGCACCTAAAGACTTCTTCGTGGTGCGACCAACAAGTCACCGAACAGCAGCCCCGCCACCAGCGCGATCAACAGCGTGACCAGCAGGATGCCGGTCTCCGCGCCGAGGCCGACTTCGCTGGTGAACAGGTAGGACATGCTGCGGAAGCCGACGCTGCCCGGCACCAGCAAAAGGATTCCGGGTTCGCGCACCAGCGCGCCGGGGCGTCCGGCGGTGCGCGCATACAGGTTCGCCAGCGCGGCCAGCAGCAGGCCGCCGATGAATACGCCGAACGGCGCACCGAGCGCGCCGCCGCCGCAATAGGTGGCGAGATAACCGGCGACCACCGCGCAGATCACCAATGGATAATCGCGGCGTGCAGCCTGGAACAGCATCGCGAACGACACCGCGCCGACCCCCAACGCCGGCCATTGCGACCACGCGGGCAGGGGCGGCAACGCGTGCGCAGCGGGCACGATGCCCAGCAGTGCGCACACCTGCGCCGCGGCCACGGTGCCGAAAGTCAGTTTCAGCAACGTGGCGATCGCGCCGGCCATGCGCGATACGCCCGAAACCAGATGCTGGCTGGACAATTCGCGCACCGCGTTGGTGAGGGTCATGCCCGGCACCAGGATGATCAGCGCGGAAATCACCACCTGCTTCAAGGCCAGCGGCACGATCCACGCGCTGATCGCGGTGGCAAGAAAAGTGGCGATCAAGGCCGCAATGGCTTCGCTCGCCGCCGCCAGCCGCGGGCGCCGGTAACCGGCCACGCTGATCATCCCGATCAGCAATCCAAGTACGCCCGCGACCAGCGCATCCACCCATGCGGTGTTGAACAGCACGGCCACACTGGCCGCGGCCAGGCCGTAGCTGCACACGATCGCGGTCAATGCGGGGCGCGACAACGGCCGGCCGAGCGCGCGCAGTTGTTCCAGGCCGTCGCGCGGCGCCAGGCTGCCGTCGATCACGCGATCGGCGATCTCGTCGGCGCGGCACAAGCGCGCGAGATTGACGTCGCCGGGCGCCATCCGCAGCACTTGCGTGTATTCGGCCAGGTCGTTGCCGCGTTTGGCGAACGACAGCACCACCGAGGTTGGCGTCGACAGCGTCTCGCATTCCAGTCCGAGTTTCTGCGCCACCAGGCCGATCGCCTGCTCCAGGCGCGGCGCCGCCGCGCCGTACTGATGCAGCCGGCGCGCCAGCTCGATCACGAAACCGATGCGCGCGCGGGTGAGCGGGTCGAGCGAGTCCATGCGCGCGCGATTCAATTCGCAGCGCGCACTTTCAACGTCGTCCCCTAGACGCCGACGACTTCGACGGTGGAACCCGAAGGCAGGTCCGGACCTTCCACCAGCCACTGCCCGTCGCCGACGCGCGCCTTGCCACGGCCGTTGACGATCGCGGTTTCCAGCATGTAGCGCTGCCCGATCATGCGCGCGCCGCGGCGGTTCAACAGCGCGGCGTCGGCGGTGACATCGCGCTGCAAACGCGGCCGCACGAACTTCCAGTAGGCGATGCAACTGATGAAGGCCAGCACCGCGAACAGGATCGCCTGCGCCAGCACGCCGAGATTCGGCAGCACGAACGCGATCACGCCCATGGCCGCTGCCGCGATGCCGATCCACAGCAGGAAATAGCCGGGGATCAGCACTTCGCCGGCGATGAGGATCAGCGCCAGCACCCACCACAGGTAATGCGTCGGAACGAGATTCATGACACCGGTCCTATGCGTTCGGCGACGCCGGCGGACGGGCCGGCATCGCGCGTTGCTCGGCCTGCTTCGCGAACGATTCCTTTGCGATCTCTGCGATGCCGGCCAATGATCCGATGATGCCCGTGGCTTCCACCGGCAGCAGCAGCATCTTCTGGTTGGGCGAATCGGCCATCGCCTTCAGCGCCTCGACGTATTTGCCGGCGACGAAGTAGTTCAGCGCATTGATGTCGCCGTGTTCGATCGCGACGGAAACCACTTCGGTCGCCTTCGCTTCCGCGGCGGCCAGACGCTCGCGCGCCTCGGCCTGGCGGAACGCGGCTTCCTTCTCGCCTTCGGCGGCGAGGATCACCGACTGCTTTTCGCCCTCGGCCTTCAGGATGGCGGCCTGACGGAAACCTTCCGCTTCCAGAATATTCGCGCGCTTCTCGCGCTCGGCCTTCATCTGCCGCGCCATCGAATCCACCAGATCGCGCGGCGGCTGGATGTCCTTCAATTCCACGCGCGTGATCTTGATGCCCCAGGGATGCGTCGCCTCGTCGGCAACTTTCAGCAGCCGCGCATTGATCTCGTCGCGCTTGGACAGCGATTCGTCCAGATCCAGCGAACCGAGCACGGTTCGGATGTTGGTCATGATCAGGTTGGTGGTGGCGAGCTCCAGATTGGCGACTTCGTACGCGGCTTTCGCCGCATCCAGCACCTGGTAGAACACCACGCCATCGACCTTGACCACTGCGTTGTCCTTGGTGATCACGTCCTGCGAGGGGATCGCCAGCACCTGCTCCATCATGTTGATCTTGCGCCCGACCGCCTGGTAGATCGGAATCAGGAAATGCAGGCCCGGTTCCAGCGTGGCGGTATATTTGCCGAAGGTTTCGACCGTCCACTCCCAGCCCTGCGGCACGATCCGCACCAGCTTGATCAACACGACCACCACGACCACGACGATTACCGCGGCAAG
>DASXWZ010000315.1:0-6968 GCA_036503375.1 Rhodanobacteraceae bacterium
GAGCGTGGACGAATCCCGCTCCATCCATTCCAGCTCGGCGCTTTCGGCGATGCACAGTTCCGCGCCGTCCGGGCCGAGCGTCGCCCGCAGCGCATCGTGGCGCGCGATCAACTGCTGCAGGGCTTCGCGCAGCGCAGCCGCGTCGAGATGACCGCGCAGGTGCAGCGAAATGCCTTCGTTGTAGGCCAGCGAAGCCGCCGGTTCCAGTTTTGCCGCGAGCCAGACCTCGCGCTGCGCTTCGGTTGCGGGCACCACGCGGGCCAGCACGGTCTCCGCAAACGGATCGTGCGCAGCAGTCGCGCTGCCGGCATCGACAGACGTCATGCCTCCACCTTCACATACTTCCCCGGCTGCGCCGGATCCGGCGCATACCAGGCCGGGCGTCCCTCCGGATCCTTGCCCAGCCGCGCGCCCGCGACAGGTGGCTTGCTCGCATCGAGTGCCGACGGCGCGCGCCGGCGCGGCAGGAATTCCGCCTCCTGCAGCTCGGCGACGGATTCGCGGAACGCCTTCGCGATCGCGGCGATGTCGGCATCGCTGTGCGCGGTGGTGAAGAAGCAGGGAAAGTGCTCGAGGATGTGGATGCCGCGGCTGCGCATCATCGCGAACAGCAGATCCTGCAGCGGATGGTCCTCGGTGAATCCGATCCGCCACAACGACGCGAAATGCGTCACCGCGATCGGCGCGCCGACCTCGGAGCAGAAACGATTCAAGTCCGCGACCATCTCCGCGGTGCGCGCATTGAGGCGCTCCTGCAGCGCCGGCCCTTGCGTCTTCAGGTGTTCGAGCGAAGCCTTGGCCGCCGCCAACGCCAGCGGGTGGCGCACGAAGGTGCCGGCGAAATAGGTGACGCCGACGGTCGGAATGGAATCGTCGCCGAATCGCCACTGGCCGCCGTCGAGGGCGTCCATGTATTCGCGCTTGCCGGCGATCACGCCGACAGGAAAACCCCCGCCGATCACCTTGCCGTACGAGGCGAGATCGGCGTCAACGCCGAGTGCGTGTTGCGCGCCGCGCGGATGCGTGCGGAACCCGGTGACGACCTCGTCGAAGATCAGCACCGCGCCGGCGTCGCGGGTGATCGTGCGCAATTCGGAGAGGAACTCGCGCGGCTGGAAATCGGGCCGGCGGCTCTGCACCGGCTCGACCAGGACCGCCGCGATTTCGCCCGCACGCTGGCGGATGATTTCGAGCGACTCGGGCGTGCCGTATTCCAGCACCAGCACGTTCTGCGCGGCGTTGCGCAGGATGCCGGGAGCCGCGGGCACCGAGCGCAGCGATTTGGTTCCGCGCACGATGACTTCGTCGAAAATGCCGTGATAGGAGCCGCTGAAGATCACCAGCGTCTCGCGCCCGGTGACGGTGCGCGCCACGCGGATCGTGCCCATCACCGCTTCCGAGCCCGTGTTGCAGAACGCGGCGCGGTCGAAACCCGTCATCTCGCAGACCAGATCCGCAACCTCGCCCGCGAGCGGATGCTGCGGGCCGATTTCGTAACCCAGTTCGAGCTGGCGGCGAACCGCATCGAGAACGAAATCCGGTTGCCAGCCGAACAGGTTCATGCCGAAACCGTTGAGCGCATCGATGTATTCGTTGCCATCGAGATCCCACAGCCGGGAACCCTTGGAGCGTTCGGCGACGATCTGGTAAACGACTTCCTTGAGCAACGGGCGGAACCCGTTGACGACACGTGGATCGGCAAGATTCGCGCGATGCCGCGTCGTGTATTCCTTTGACTTGCGGGTTTTCGCGACGTAACGATCCACGAAAGCCGCCAGGCGCACGCGCTGGCGTTCGGTCAATTCGGTTTGGCCCGAATGGATGCGCGCAATGGCGCCGAAGGCCTTCTTGACGTCGTAGCGCGTGTGCGATAACGACGCCTCTTCTTCCTGCGGCGATGAGGGTGCCGCAACGACGGGCAAGTTCGCGGGAACGGCCGCCGACGGGATTGCCGCCGCGGGCGAAACGGCCGGTGCGCTGCCGCCCGACGCCGCACCGAGCATCGCCAGTTGCTGCTGCATGATCAGCATCTGCTGCGCGATCACCTGTTGCAGCAATCCGTTTTGCACGGCGCCGCCCGGAGCGGATACGGCCCCGGGAGGCATCGTCGGTCCGGCGCCGTTCGCCTCCGGAGGCAACTCGCGATCGATGCTCATGGCCAACTTCTCCGGGGAGGACAAATCCTCCATCAACTGACGGAAAGTGATCCTGATGCCGAACGCCTTGGACAACTGCATCGAGAGTTGGGTCAACGCCAGCGAATCGAGGCCGAGCGCGACGAAACTGCTGCCTATATCGGCGGGTTGCGGATCCTCCCCGGAAACATCTTCGACCATCGCGAGAATCTGCGCAATCAGCCGCTCGGCGCGCGGCGTTTCGGCGGACTGTACGGGGACGGGCAAGGCTGTCGGCATCGGCGATTCCGGCATGACAATGGGCGCAGTGGCCGCGATCGTGGCGGGAACCGGTGCGGTCGAATTCGCCGGCACGGATGCCACTGCATCGACCCAATGCCGCACGCGTTCGAATGGGTAAGTCGGCAGACGTACGCGGCGCCTGCGCTCGCGGTGGTCGAGGCTGCACGCGTCGAGGGGCGCACCGGCGCACCACAATCGTCCGGCCGCCGAAAGCCAGGCACTTCGTTCGTCGCGCGCATCGCTTTCGAGCGAGGCGATCCCCAGGTGCGAACGCGCCTGCGGATTCATGCGCGCGAGCGTCGTCAACGTCCGGCGTGGGCCGAGTTCGAGCAGGATGGCATCCGGCGAGGATCCCGCGGCCCGCGAGAGAGCCCGCGCGAAGCACACGGTTCCGCGCAGATGGCGTGCCCAATAGTCCGGCGACGTCGCAGTCTTCTCGTCGAGCCATTCGCCGGTCAGGGTCGAGACAATCGGGATCCGCGGAGCAGCGAGGCGGATACGCTTCACTTCCACGCGGAAGGGTTGCACCACCGCGTCCATCATCGCCGAATGGAACGCATGCGATGTATGCAGCGGGCGGCAAGCGATTCCGTCCGCTTCCAGGGAAATCCGCAGCGTTTCGATGTCGGCGATTTCGCCGGACACCACGCAGGCGTCCGGCGCGTTTTCCGCCGCCAGCGACAGCGACGTGGGCAGTCTCGCCGCCAGCTTTTCGGCGCCCAGCCTCACCGACAGCATCGCGCCCGCCGGCTGCGCCTGCATCAGCCGTCCGCGCCGCGCGACCAACCGTGCGGCGTCATCGAGGTTCATCACCCCGGCGATCACCGCCGCGACGAATTCCCCGACACTGTGCCCGATCAGTGCGACCGGCCGAATGCCGCGCGCCAGCCAAAGTCGCGCGAGCGCGTATTCGATCGCGAACGTCGCCGGCTGGGTGATGCGCGTTTCGCCGAGTGCGTCCGTGTCTTCCGAGAACAGGCGTTCGCGAAGGTCGAAACCGAGTTCGCCGGCGAGGATTTCCGCGCAGGCATCCAGCGCATCGCGGAATTCGGGTTCGCTTGCGTGCAGGGCACGGCCCATGCCGGCGTATTGCGCACCCTGCCCCGGGAACATCCAGACCACGTCGCGCATTTGCGCCGTCTGGGCCGGCGAGGCGTCTTCCTGCAGTTTCGCCGCCGCTTCGGCGCAATCCCCGGCGACCACGAAGTCCCGTTCCGCGAAGACCTTGCGGCCCACGGCCAGGGTCCAGGCCACGTCGGCGAGATTGCATTCCGGTCGCGCGGCGAGTTCCGCGCCCAAACGTTTCCTGGCTTCCTTCAATGCCGCAGGCGTACGCGCCGACAACAACAGCAACTGCGGTCCGTCGGCCGGCATCGAGGGTTCGCGCGCCGGTGGCTCTTCGACGATCACGTGCGCGTTGGTGCCGCCGACGCCGAACGAGCTGACGCCCGCCCGCAACGGCGCGGAATCGCTGCGCCACTCGCGCAGACGGTCGTTGACCACGAATGGCGAATTCGCGAAATCGATCGCCGGATTGAGTGCTTTCGCGTGCAGCGTAGGCGGCAGTTTGCGTTCGGAAAGAGCCAACGTCGTCTTGATCAGGCCGGCGGCACCCGCGGCGATCACCAGGTGGCCGACATTGCTTTTCACCGAGCCGATCGCGCAATAGCCGGTATCTCGGGTATGGCGTCGGTAGGCCGCCGTGAGTCCCTCGATCTCGATCGGATCGCCGACCGGTGTCGCGGTGCCGTGCGCTTCCACATAGGAGATCGATCGCGCATCGACACCCGCGTCATCGAGCGCCATCGCGATCACCGCGGCCTGGCCCGGCGCGCTCGGCGCAGTGAAGCTGGCCTTGCCCGCGCCGTCGTTGTTGACCGCGCATCCGCGGATCACCGCATAGATCATGTCACCGTCGGCTTCCGCATCGGCGAGGCGCTTCAGCAACACCACGGCTGCGCCGTCGCTGAAAACCGTGCCGCTGGCATCGGCGGCGAAGGTGCGGGTGCTGCCGTCGCGCGACAACATTGCGCCTTCCTGATGGAGATAACCGCTCGCCGGCGGACACGTCACCGCCGCGCCGCCGGCCAGAGCCATCCGGCACTGCCCGCGCCGCAATGCTTCGACGGCCTGGCAAACCGCGACCAGCGAAGTCGAGCACGCGGTGTGCACGCTGACGGCCGGACCGGTGAGATTGAGCTTGTGCGCGGTGCGGGCGGCGATGTAATCCTTCTCGTTGCCGAGCATCACCTGGAACTCGCCGAGTTTGGCGATCAGCTCCGGGTATGGTTGCACGTGGTTGCGGAAGTACGTCGCGTTGTACATGCCGGCGAACACGCCGACCGGATGTTGCTGCGCATCCGGAACATGGCCGCCCCGCTCGAGGCATTCCCAGGACAGTTCCAGGAAGATCCGCTGTTGCGGATCCATCAGTTCCGCTTCGCGCGCGCTGATGCCGAAGAACCCCGCATCGAAATTTTCCACGCCGTCGATCACGCCGCGCGCGGGAACATACGCCGGGTCGTTGCGCAGCGTCGCGGGAATGGACGGATCGAGCCGCTCCGGCGCAAAACGCGTGATCGATTCCACGCCGTCGCACAGGTTCTTCCAGAATGTCTCGACGTCGGCGGCGCCGGGGAATCGGCCGGCCATTGCGATGATCGCGATCGAGTCGCCGTCTCCATGGCGTCTCGACACACCCAGCCGCGACGGTTCGATCGCGTGCTCCGCGTTCCGGGTCATCCCTGCTGCCAGGCCCGCCGCGGTCGGCGCGCGGAAAACATCCGTGACCGCGAGGTTCGCGCCGGTTGCGTTCAACGCGGCGGCGGCGCACGCGGCGAGCAGGGAATGACCGCCGAGTTCGAAGAAGTTGTCGTTGCGGCCGACCCGATTCAGCCCCAGCAACTCGGCAAATACTTCGCAGATACGGCGCTCGTCGGTCCCGACCGGTGGCTCGAAGGGTGTCGCCAGATCCGGTCGCTCGCGTCCGGGCGCGGGCAGCGCCTTGCGGTCCAGCTTGCCGTTCTCGGTGAGTGGCAGCGATTCGAGGAAAACGTAAGCGGAAGGCAGCATGTAATCGGGCAGGCTGGCCGCCAGATGTTCGCGCAGCAACGCAGGCGTGGCCGGGTTCGCCGACCGCACCACGTACGCCACGAGCCGCAACCCGCCATCCGGCCCATCATCGCGCGCGATCACCGCACTGGCCTGCACGCCGGGATGGCGTTGCAAGGCACTTTCGATTTCGCCGGTTTCGATGCGGAAACCGCGGATCTTCACCTGCTGATCGCAGCGCCCGAGATATTGCAGGTCGCCATCGGGCAACCGACGCGCGAGATCACCGGTCCGATACGCCCTTCGCGTCACGCCGTCCGGAGCGGTCCAGTCGACGAAGCGTTCTGCTGTCAGTTCCGGACGATTGAGGTAGCCGCGCGAAACGCCCCCGCCGGACACAAACATTTCGCCGACTTCGCCTTCGGCAACGGGATGCAGATCGGAGTCGAGCAGATGCACGGCGAGATCCGGAATCGGCACGCCGATCACGCTGCCGTTGTTGCGATCCAGATCGGCGCGGGAAAGTGGTCGGTAGGTGACGTGTACGGTGGTTTCGGTGATGCCGTACATGTTGACCAGGCGCGGGTACTCGTCACCATGCCTTTCGAACCAAGGCGCCAGCATCTGCAGATCCAGCGCCTCTCCGCCGAAAATCACGTAGCGCAGCGAAAGCGTGGACGGCGACAAGCCGGAAGCCAGGTCGGCGCGGATCAAGGCCCGGAATGCCGAAGGCGTCTGGTTGAGCACGGTTACGCGCTCACGTACCAGCAGCGCATGGAATGCATCCGGCGAGCGGGTGATCTCGTGCGGCACCACCACGACGCTGCCACCGTGCACCAGCGCACCCCAGATTTCCCAGACCGAGAAATCGAACGCGTGCGAGTGGAAGAATGTCCATACGTCTTCCGGCCCGAAGCCGAACCACGCCTGCGTCTGCGCGAACAGGCGTACCACGTTGGCGTGGGTGACGAGACAACCTTTCGGCTTGCCGGTCGAGCCGGATGTGTAGATCACGTACGCCAGATTGTCCGCGCCGGAAACCGGCGCGGGATCCGAATCCGGTTGCTGGGCGAGGGTCTGCTCGTCGTCCAGCAACAATGTCGTTCCGCCATGCGATGGCAGCGCGCCAAGACTGCTGCGCGAGGTCAATACGATGCCGACGCCCGCATCGGCGAGCATGAACTCGAGCCGATCGCGAGGGTAGGCGGGATCCAGCGGAAGGTATGCGGCGCCGGCTTTCAGAATCGCCAGCAGGGCGACCACCATCGCCGGCGAACGTTCGAGCCCGATCCCCACCGGGGAATCCGGGCCTGCACCGAGCGCGCGCAACCGGTGCGCAAGCCGATTGGCGCGACTGTTGAGTTCGCCATAGGTGAGCGATTCTGCGCCACACTTGACCGCCACCGCGTCCGGCGCAAACCTCGCCTGCCGCTCGACGCACGCGTGGAGCGTGGGGTCCGACACGGGCGGCGCTGTGACACCCCCGCCGCTGCGCCGGGG
>DASXWZ010000316.1:0-5116 GCA_036503375.1 Rhodanobacteraceae bacterium
ATTGCCGCGGCAGGTGGAACCACAGATCCTGCACCCGCACGATGCCGAGTTTCGCCAGTGCCTGTTGCAACGCAGGGCCGACACCCGACAGCGAGGAAGCCGGTACTAGCCCGGGATCCTCCGGATCGATTGCGGAAACTCGCGCGCTCATCGAGCGCAAGGGTAGCGAACGGCGCGTCCGGCGGCGATGCGTGCCGGACGCGGGGTGTTGTCGGCGCGCGCCGACATGCGAAGGAGATTACACCGTGGCGATCAGGTCGATCTCGACCGCGGCGCCACGCGGCAAGGCCGCGACCCCGATGGTGGAGCGCGCGGGATAAGGTTCGCGGAAGTACCGCTTCATCACCTCGTTGACGGTGGCGAAGTTGCCGAGGTCGGTCATGTAAATCCCCACGCGCACCACGTCGTCGAACGAGGCATCGGCAGCGGCCAGCACGGCTTTCAGGTTTTCGAACACGCGCGTGGCCTGCGCTTCGATGTCGCCTGCAACCATTTCGCCGATGGCCGGATCGAGCGGCGTCTGGCCGGAAAGGTACAGGGTGTTTCCGCTGCGGATCGCCTGCGAGTACGGGCCGATGGCCTGCGGGGCGTTGGGGGTATGAATCGGGGTGCGCGACATGTTCTGCTCCTACACGGGATATCTGTAGACCCCGTTCACCACCCCCGTGCGTCGCACGCGACGCATCACGTCGGCGAGATGCTTGCGGTCCTTCACTTCCAGCGTGAACAGCAGGGTGGCGGCGAACGGGCTGCGTTCGGTGTATTCCACGTTCTCGATATTGGAACCGGTGGCGGCGATGGCGGCGGCAACGGTGGCCAGGACGCCCGGCCGGTTGACGACCTCGATGCGCAACTGCGCGCGGTAGTCTCCCTGCACGTCGCGATCCCATTCGATTTCCACGCGCCGCTCCGGATGCTTGGAGAGCTCCGGCATGTTCGGGCAATTGGTTCGGTGCACCACGATCCCCTTTCCAGGCGAAAGGAAACCGACGATGTCGTCGCCGGGCAACGGATGGCAGCAATTGCCGAATGTGAGAATCCCGCGCTCGGCGCCGCTGATGCGGATCTTCTCGCGCCGGTGCACCGCCGCATTGGCGACCGCGCCGTGCAGCGCGACCAGTTGCGCGGCGACCTGGTCGGGCATGCGGTTGCCCAGCGCGATATCGGAAAGCAGTTCTTCCAGCCGCCGCTGGTTGTGCTGGTGCAGGTATTTTTCCAGCGCCGCGGGCGGAATCGATTCGAGGCTGGATCCCAGCGCATCCAGCGCGCGATCGAGCATGCGGTGGCCGAACTCGACCGCGTCCTCGTGCTGCAGGCGTTTCAGGAAATGCCGGATCGCGGTACGCGCCTTGCCGGTTGCGGCGAAATCCAGCCATTGCGGATTGGGCGCGGCCGAAGGCGCGGTGACGATCTCCACGGTCTGGCCAGATGCCAGTTGCGCGCGCAACGGCGCGAGCGTGCCGTCGATGCGCGACGCGACGGCGTGGTGGCCGACGTCGGTGTGCACGGCGTAGGCAAAATCCAGCGCGGTCGCATTCTTCGGCAAGGAAAGGATGTCGCCGCGCGGCGTGAACAGGTAGACCTCCTCCGGAAAAAGGTCGATCTTGACGTTCTCCAGGAATTCCAGCGACGAGGGCAGCGTGGCTTGGCGATCGGCCAAACCCGAGATCCATTCGCGTGCGCGCGATTGCGCGCTGTTGGATGGACCGGTGTCGGTCTTGTAGAGCCAGTGCGCGGCGATGCCGCGCTCGGCCACCGCATCCATGTCCTGCGTGCGGATCTGGATTTCGATCGGTGCCCCGAACGGCCCGAACAGTACGGTGTGCAGCGACTGGTAGCCGTTGGCTTTCGGGATGGCGATGAAATCCTTGAAGCGTCCTTCCACCGGTTTGTACAGGGCATGCACGGAACCCAGCGCCTGGTACGCGTGCGCCACTGAATCCGTCACGACGCGAAAACCGTAGACGTCCATCAGCTGCGCGAATGACCTGCGCGTCAGACGCATCTTCGACCAGATGCTGTAGGGTGACTTGATGCGGCCGAACACGCGCGCCTCGATGCCGTCGGCGGACAGCCGCGCGCGCAACTCGCCTTCGATCTTCGCCATCGCTTCGCGGCGGTTGCCGAGCGCACTGCGGATGCGCGTGGCGATCACACGGTAGCGATCCGGATACAGCGTGCGGAAACCGATGTCCTGCAATTCCGCCTTGAACGCGTTCATGCCCAGACGCGCGGCGATCGGCGCGTAGATTTCCAACGTCTCGCGCGCGATGCGGCGGCGCGCCTCGGGTTCCATCGCGCCGAGCGTGCGCATGTTGTGCAAACGGTCGGCCAACTTGATCAGGATCACGCGCAGGTCGCGCGCCATCGCCAGCAGCATCTTGCGGAAACTTTCCGCATCGGCTTCCTGGCGAGAGGCGAAATCGACTTGATCCAGTTTGGTGACACCATCCACGAGTTCGGCGACGGTGGCACCGAAGCCGGCCTCGAGCTGCACCCGGGTGAGCCCCGTGTCTTCCAGCGTGTCGTGCAGGATCGCGGCGATGATGGTTTCCGCATCCAGATGCAGGCTGGCGAGGATGCCGGCCACCGCCAGCGGATGCGTGATGTAGGGCTCGCCGCTGCGGCGTTTCTGGCCGGTGTGCGCGTGTTCGCCCACGGCGTAGGCGCCGCGCACGCGCGTGATCTGGTCCTGCGGCAGGTATTCGGAAAGGCGCGCGGCCAGCGCGTCGATATCGGAGATCTCGTCGCGCGTCGACAGCGCGGACGAAGCTACGGGTGCGGGCGTGGGCGCGTTCGCCGCGGTCATGGCTGACAGTGTATTTGCGTTCATCAATGAACGCTCTTCCGTCAATCGTTGGCGCAAGATTCGGCGATGGAAGCCCTGCGCATCAAAAGAGGCCATCCATGGCCGTTTTTCATTTTTGCGTTCGTCCCTGAACGCTCTTCCGTTGATCGCTCCAGCAAGATTCAACGATGGAAAGCCAACGACATCAAAAGCGGCCATCCGTGGCCGCACTTTTCCCAGGAGCAGCCCCTGTACAAGAGCAGCTCGGACGAACGCTTAGAGGTCGTCGCCGCCCTTGCTCATGTCCTCGTCGACTTCCGCAGCCGCCCATTCCAGCGCCTCGCGCTCGCGGCGCTCGCGTTCGATGCGGTCGATCTCGTCGATCGTGGCGATGTCGATGCGCCGGTCGGCGATTTCGCGCAGCGCGATTACGCTGGGCTTGTCGTTTTCCGGATCGATGACTGCTTCTGCGCCCTTGGCGAGTTGCCGGGCGCGGCGGGTCGCCATCAGCACCAGTTCGAAACGGTTGTCTACCACCTGCAGGCAGTCTTCGACGGTAATGCGTGCCATGAGGAAATTCCGATGAGAAAGAGTTTGATCTGAGTACCGACCCACATTGTCATGCCTCCACAACCCCCATCAAACGCTGCGCGTTTGATCGCCCCCTTTACTAAAGGGGGCCGAGGATCAAAGCTGCGGGCTCTCAAACCTGATGATTCTACCAGCGCATGATCCGGGTGGCGAGCAGCGCCCTTGAGCCTTGAGTCTCTGCCGCAAGGCTCCATGTAGAATCGCGCCCTTTTCCGCGCAATCAGCCAATCGAGCTCATGCGTCCGTTCAACGCCATCCGATCGAGCCGCGCCCTGCCCGTGATGGCGGCGCTGCTGCTGGCCGGCTGCGCCACCGTGGCGCCACCACGCACCGACGACCCGCTGCAGAACTTCAACCGCAAGATGTACGCCTTCAACCGGACCGCCGACAAGGTGGCGATCCGGCCCGTCGCCGTGGCCTATCGCAAGGTCACCACGCCGAATGCGCGCGAGCACATCAGCGATTTCTTCTCGAACGTGCGGCTGCCGGTCACCATCGCCAACGAACTGCTGCAGGCCCACCCCGTCGATGCGTTGAAGTCCACCGGGCGGCTGGCCGTCAATACCACGCTGGGATTGTTGGGTTTCTTCGATCCGGCCAGCAAGATGAACCTGCCGCTGGACGAAACCGATTTCGGCGTGACCCTGGCGCATTGGGGCGTGCCGGAAGGCCCGTTCCTGGTGATCCCGCTGGTCGGTCCGACGACCGCACGCGACATCTGGCGCATGCCGGTTGACAGTTATTTCGATCCGCTCTCCTGGTACGCGCGCGAGCACGATTTCAAATTGCACGCACAGTATCTGCCCAGCCTCGCCTACCTCATCACCCTGCGCTCGCGCGGCATCGACGCCGAGAACTTCCTGAACTCCGCCTACGACCCATACATCTTCGAACGCGATGCGTATCGCCAGAGGCGCATCTACGAGATCTATCACGGCAATCCGCCCGCTTCGGTGATCGAACGCTTCCAGGGCGTCAGCGACAACGGCGACGACATCGATCAGTTGCTGGAACAGCAGCGCGCCTACGAGAAGGCGCACGGGATCCAGAACGACGGCTCGACGCCACGATCGGGCCGGCCCGCGTCAGGTTCCACTTCGGGATAGACGTACAGGCTCAGGTTTGCAGCAGGGTGCCGGCGTCGCACACCTCCGCCAGCGCGCGCAATCCGTCCGGTGGATTGGCCACGGCCAGCCGCGTTTCGAAGCGACTCGCCTCTGCCAGCAGCGCCAGCACGCAGGCCAGTCCGGCGCTGTCGGCATGCGTCACCCCTTTCAGGTCCAGCCGCGAACGCGCGCCTTGCGCCAACGCACGCGAACCCTCCTGCAAGGCCTGCACCGCGGTGGTGAAAGTCAGCGCGCCGGACAACGCCAGAGTGTCTGCATCCGGGATGGAGCAATGCACGGTTTGCGCGACAGTCGGATCGGCACGCACGCGGATCAGTGTCCTGACGGCTGTTGTGCCTGCTGTTGCAACTGGTCGATCGCCTTGGCGCCTTCTGTTTCCAGGCGTTTGACAAGGCCCTCGATACCTTCCTTCTGGATTTCCGCGTCGACCTGGTTGCGGTAGTTCGTGACGTAGGAAATGCCCTCGATCACCACGTCGTAGGCTTTCCAGTCGCCGTTCGAAGTCTTGCGGAACACGTAGTCGACCGACAGGCTCTTGCCGTCGTCCAGCAGCACCTCGGTGCGCACGACGCTGCGCCGCGCATTCAGATCGCCCTCGAACGGCAGGATC
>DASXWZ010000317.1:0-3946 GCA_036503375.1 Rhodanobacteraceae bacterium
GAGCAATGCCGAGCGCAGCGCATCCGGGTTGTCGCGCACGCATGCGCGCGAAGTGACTTCGGCGCCGGCTTCGCGCAGCAAAGCGGCAAGCAGGATCCCGTTGGATTCATGGATCTGGCCGAATCCCAGCGGCTTGCCGGCAGGCACCAGCTCGTCACCCGTCACGACTACGGCGACGCGTGGCCTGCGGCACACCCTCACCTGATCGAGGCCGAGCGCAGCGGCGGCGCCGAGCTGCGCCGCCAACAAGCGTGCTCCCTGTTTCAGTGCAAGGTCGCCCGCGGCGAAATCTTCGCCCGCGGCGCGCACATTGGCACCCATTTTCTCGCCGGCCCGAACGAACACGCGATCGCCTTCGACGCGCACGTTTTCCTTGATCACCACGGTATCCGCGCCAGGCGGGATGGGCGCGCCGGTGGTGATCCGCACGCACTCGCCCTCACCCACCTCGGGTGCGCCGGTCGCGCCGGCGAACACGTCTCCGATGAGGACGAATGATCGTTCGCCACCCTGCGGCAAATCCGCTCCGCGCAATGCGAACCCGTCCATCGCGGAGTTGGCGAACGGCGGCAGGTCGTGCGCGGCGAGAATGTCTTCGGCCAGCACGCGACCATGGGCTTCGGGGAGCACCGCGGTTTCGGAAGGCAGCCGATGCGGCGCACAGCGTGCGGCCACGATCTCCAGCGCCTGTTCGAGTCCGATGCGGGTCGGGTAGCTCGTGGTCGTCATGCGCGCTCGTAATCGCTGAAATCCTGCGGGGTATTGAGATTATGGAACGCGGCCCTCTGGTCAGAGAAATCCACCGCGCGTGCCGCGATTTCCACCTGCCAGCGCAAGACGGACGCATGCGATCGCAGTGCGGCACGTGCGCTTCCCAGCAATGTCGCGCCTTGCGACAGCCGGTACAAGGCGAACAGCGGTTGCGCGCCGTCGCCGTCGTGGACGAAGGCGCAACCCGGTTGTTCGGATTTCGCCAGTGTCGATTGCAACCGTTCACGCAAACCCTCCGGAGGGTGCGGACAATCCACCGGCACGGTCAACAGCCATTCGCATGAATGCGATGACGCGGCAACGGTCGAATCCGTCAATGCCGCGACGATGCCGGCCAAGGGCCCTGCGTGGCTCTCGCTCTCGTCCCGGACCGTCTTCGCAAAGCGCGAATACTCATCCAGGTTTCGATTGGCGACGACCAGCACCGCATCGCACTGCAGATGCAACGCATCCAGTACGTGTGCGACCAGCGGGCGGCCCTGCAGCAACAAGAGTCCCTTGTCGGCGCCGCCCACGCGCGAGCCCGCACCACCGGCCAGCACGACACCGAGGCAAGACCGGGTCACTTCTTGCCGCGGACGTGCCGGATCATCCGCCGACGCTTGCGCTGCTGGCCCTCGGTCAAGGCGTTGCGCCGTCCCGCGAACGGATTCTCGCCTTCGCGGAACTCGATGCGGATGGGCGTGCCTTCCAGCTTGTAGCGATTGCGGAAGAAATTTTCGAGATAGCGTCGGTAGCTGTCCGCAATGTGTCTGGTGCGCGTGCCGTGGATCACGATGGTCGGCGGATTGTGGCCGCCAGGATGCGCGAAACGCAGCCTCGGCGCATGACCGCGTACCAGTGGCGGCTGGTGCGCGGCGAGGGCCTTTTCCAGCGTTCGCGTCAGGTCCGAAGTGCTCAGGGTCCGTGTGGCGGAAAGGTGCGCGCGATCGACGCCGCGCATCAGTTCGCGCAAGCCGGAACCGTGTTTGGCCGAGATGAAAACGGGCTTCGCCCAGGCCACGAAATCCAGCTTGCGGTCCAGGCCATTGCGACAGCGTTCGCGGTCGTAGGTCGACAGCCCGTCCCATTTGTTGGCGGCGATCACCAGCGCGCGACCGGCCTCCAGCACCTGGCCGATCAGGGTGAGATCCTGGTCGGCTACGCCTTCGCCCGCATCCAGCAGCACGATCGCGACTTGCGCCGCGGCAATCGATTGCAGCGTCTTGATCGCCGAAAATTTTTCCAGCGCATCGTCGACGCGCCCGCGCCGGCGCACGCCCGCCGTATCGATCAGCGTGTAATGCCCGCCGTCGCGTTCGAGCGGCACGTGGATCGAATCGCGCGTGGTGCCGGCGACGTCGGAAACCACCACGCGTTCCTCGCCGAGCAGGCGGTTGACCAGCGTCGACTTGCCGACATTGGGCCGGCCGACGATGGCCACGCGCGTGCCGGTGAGTTCGTCCTCCACATCGGCATCGGGCTCCTCATCGCGCGGAAGCAACGGCAACACTTGCGCAATGACATCATCCACGCCGCGCGAATGCACCGCCGAGATCGGCAACGTCGCGGCGATGCCGAGCGAGGAAAACTCCGCCAGTGCGACGTTCGGGTCGACTCCGTCGGTCTTGTTGATCGCCAGCACCACCGGCTTGGCGCCACGGCGCAACTCGTCGAGGATCGCGCGATCCTGCGGCAGCAGGCCATCGCGCGCGTCCACCATCAGCACGCACGCCTGCGCTTCGTCTATCGCGAGCCGCACCTGCTTCGCGGTCAGCACGTCGATGTCGATGTCTTCGCCCGACAATCCGCCGGTGTCGACCACAACGAAGGGACGTTCGCCCAGTCGACACACTCCGTAGTGGCGGTCGCGCGTGACGCCGGGCAGGTCGGCGACCAGCGCGTCGCGCGTGCGCGTGAGCGCGTTGAACAGTGTGGATTTTCCGACGTTGGGGCGGCCGACGAGTGCGACGACGGGCAGCATAGAGTCACCGTTCGTGCTGAGCGTAGCTTGCGTAGCAAGCGAAGTCGAAGCACATTTAAGAGATGCCCTTCGGCTTCGGCCTCGCACGAGGCTTCGCTCAGAGCCTGCCCCGGACTTATCCGGGGGCGAACGGATTTAGGGATTACTGTGAAACAGCGATGCGGTACGCGCCGATCGTGCCGTCCACGTCCTCGACGAACACGGTGTCGCCCACCACCAGCGGCCGTGCGCGGATTGCATCCTTCGACAGGCGTTCGCGCGCCGCGAACTTGCCGTCGGCGAGGCTCAGCCAGTGCACGTAGCCCTCGAGATCGCCGACCACGGCGTACTTGCCCTGCACCGCCGGGCCACTCAGCCAGCGATACTTCAGGCCGTCCTGCTTCCACATGTCGGCGCCCGCCGAGGTATCGAGCGACCACACCAGCGAATCCTCGTCCACCCCGACCAGTTGCTGGCCGGCCACCGCCACACCGACGTAACTGGAGAACGGCCGATTCCAGTTGACCTTGCCGTCAGGTGCGTTGATCGAGACCAGGCTGCCGTGGTACGCGGTGGCGTAGAGCGTGTCACCATCCAGTTGCAGCGAACCGTCGGAGTCGTCGAGCTTTTCGATGTCGCTGCGGCCCTCGCCCTTGGCGATCTGCTGTTGCCATTGCGCGCTGCCGGTATCACTGCGCAGCGCCACCACGTTGCCGTCGTCGCTGCCGTAGAAGACCACACCGTGCGCGACCAGCAGTGGCCCGTTTCCGCGCAGGCTGAGCAGCGGTACTTCGGCTTGATCGTTGACCCACTTGCGCGCACCAGTGGCGGCATCCAGCGCGTAGATGCGGGCATCGTTGGTGCGCGCGTACACGACACCCTGATCGATCACGGGAGCACTGACCACTTCGTCGGACAGTTCGGCCGCCCAACGCTGCTTGCCGGTCGCCGCATCCATCCCGTAGACGTGTCCGTCGAGCGTACCGACCACCAGCAGATCGCCGCTCACCGCCGGCCCGCCGGCATAAAGCGCGTCGGGATAGTGCTTCTTCTTGCCGAAGTACCCGAACAGGCCGTGCGTGCGGGTGTCGTCCTGCCAGATCGTCTTGCCGCTGGCCGCGTCGAGCGCCGCGAGCTTGCCATCCACGCTGGCGACATAGAGCTTGCCGTCGGCATATGCAGGTTTCAGGCGGATGCCAGAGCGCCCCGACCCATCGCCGATGCTTTCTTTCC
>DASXWZ010000318.1:0-5230 GCA_036503375.1 Rhodanobacteraceae bacterium
CCAATGCGCTGAAGGCGACGCAGGTGATCGAGGAGGGCCTGAGCAAGAATGTGGTCAAGCCAATCAGCGACAACTACAAATTGTTGGGCGATGCCTATCGGCTCGCGGGAGAAGAAGCCAAGGCGAATGCCGCATACGACAAAGGTGGATTGCCGCATGCGGGTGGTGGAGCGCACAAGGCACACAAGAAGAAAGGATGAGGGCGTGATTCCACGGTGATTCCGCATCGATACGGCTCGTCGAAAGGTGTCCGGAACCCCCACTAGGCAAAAGCCCGGTGCTGGTGTAATTTGCTTCTCTTTTCAGCCGCCCTCTTGGCGCACCATCCGGACCTCGGACGGTGAACCAGAGACCGAACAGGACAGCGACTGGTTCACACGATGGCCCCGACTCACGCGACCAAACACGATCGCTTCAACTGGTGGCGCACGATTGCGATTGCTGCGGCGATTGCGGTGCATTGCGTCGTCATTCTGGTCCTGCTGACACCCGCTGCACCGCCCGAGGCGGAAAAGGCCGCCGAAAAGCACGTCGTGCAAGTGGAATTCATCGAGCCGCCACCGCCACCGCCACCGCCGCCACCGCCGCCGCCCGAACCCCCGAAGACTCCGCCACCGAAGATCAAGGAGCTGGTGAAGCCGCCGCCGACGCCGCCTCCGCCGGCCCAGCCACCGCCGGTGCAGGAAGTGTCGCAGATGGCCGAGCCCGCGCCGCCACCGGCGCCGCCCGCACCACCCGCGCCGCCGGCCGACATCGCGCCCTCGGCGGATATCAGCTACAAGAACCGCAATCCGCCTAAGTATCCAATCGAGGCTTTGCGGCAGCAGCACCAGGGCACCGTCGTCCTGGACGTCACCATCGACGCCCAAGGCAACGTGCTCGATGTGAAGGTGGAGAAGTCCAGCGGATTCCGCGAGCTGGATCGTTCAGCCATGGACGCTGCGCGTCATTGGAAATTCAACCCCGGCACGAAGGGCGGCCAAGCCATCGGCGGCGTGGTCCGCATTCCGGTCAACTTCAACCTCCAGGGCGCGGAGTAGACTTTACCTGCTCCGAACAAGCCATCCAGTAAAGTTCCTTGTCACGTCTTTAAGGAAGGGTAGCGCCATGCAGCAAGCACCAACCACACCCCCTGCCGGTTCCGGCAACAGCAACGCGCAAGCCCTGCAGCAGATGGGCTTCGATCACCTGATTCACAGCCTCGACTGGGTCGGCTGGCTGGTGCTGGTGACGTTGTTCGTGATGTCGCTGTGCTCCTGGTACTTCATCATCGCCAATGCACTGCGCAATGCACTGATCCGGGCGCGCGCAGATCGCGTGATTTCCCAGTTCTGGGATACCCCTTCGGCGCAGGACGCCATTCGCCTGATGGAGAAGCAGCCACGCGGCGAGCCGTTCTCCAAGATCGCCCTAGATGCGGCTTCGGCCGCGGCGCATCATCAGCGGCATGAAGGCAGCCGCATGGTCGAAGCGTTGAACCGCTCCGAGTTCGTGGATCGTGCCCTGCGCCAAGCGGTCGCGCGCGAAAGCATGCGCCTGGAGGGCGGCCTGACCCTGCTCGCAACGGTCGGATCCTCGGCACCGTTCGTCGGTCTGCTCGGCACCGTCATGGGTATCTATCACGCGCTGATCAATCTGGGTGCCTCCGGCCAGTCCTCGATCGAGGCGGTGGCGGGTCCGGTGGGTGAGGCGCTGATCATGACCGCCCTTGGTCTGTTCACCGCCATCCCCGCGGTGCTGGCGTACAACTTCTATGTGCGTGCCAATCGGGTCACGTACGCCAAGTTCGATGAATTCGCGCACGACCTGCACGACTTCTTCGCCACCGGTTCGCGCGTGGAGACCACCCCGGCCGCAGCCGTGGCCGGCACACGCGCGGCAAACGTGGCGGGCAGCAACATGCCGCCGCCGGCCGCGCGCAAGTAAGGCTCTAGGAGGCGAAGCAGATGGCGTTCAGCACCGGCCAGCGCAGCGGTCCGCTTTCGGAGATCAACGTCACGCCTTTGGTCGACGTGATGCTGGTTCTGCTGATCATCTTCATGATCACGGCACCGCTGTTGCAGCACAACATCACGATCGACCTGCCACAGCCCAGGCCGGATCAACCGCCGCCGCTCAACCCACCTACGCCGATCAGCCTGTCCATCAAGGAAGATGGCTCGATGTACTGGAACGACCAGCCGATCTCGAACCTGGAGTTGCAGGCCCAGCTCGCGGTGATCGGTGCGAAACCCCTGGAGCAACAGCCTGAGCTGCACATCAAGGCGACCGACATCACCCAGTACGACTACATCGCCGGAGTGATGGCGCAGGCCAAGCGCGACAACGTGCAGAAGATCGGCTTCGAGAAATAACGGGAAATCCGCAGATGGCTTTCAGTTCCAATACCAGCAGCGGCGGACCGATGTCGGAAATCAACGTCACGCCCCTCGTGGACGTGATGCTGGTGCTGCTGATCATCTTCATGATCACCGCGCCCCTCATGTCGCACAAGATCAAGGTGACATTGCCCAAAGCCGATCCCAACGAGAAGCCGGCCGAAATCAGGGTTGCACCCGTCGATCTGGCGGTGGAGCCGGACGGTACCGTCTACTGGAACGACGCGCAGCTCAACGAGGCCGAATACAAGGCCCGGCTTGCGGTGACCGCGCAGCAGTTCCCGCAGCCGCAATTGAACATCCGCGCCGACAAGACCACACCTTACAAAGTGATCTGGATGGTGATGTCTGATGCCAAGGCCGCGGGGATGGTGCACTTGGGCTTCGTCACAACCGGCAAGATGGGACAGCCGGGCGTGGAATGACAAGTTTGGTCAAATGAAGTAACAACGAAGAGCCGCGCATGCGCGGCTTTTTGTTGCAGTCACTTTTGCGATCGTCGTTGATCGCTGAATCAAAAAAAGTTGTCCTGATGTCCTGATGTGCGGCCACCGGCGCCCGAGCGGACCAGAAGCGGCCATCCATGGCCGCACTCTTGAATACAGTATTGCCAATCAGTTCGCGCGAATCTGCAGAATTGCCAGATAGTTGCGCACTGTTCGGTCCAGTCCCTCGTAGAGGGACTCGCCGATCAATGCATGCCCGATCGATACTTCCGCGAGATGCGGAATCGCGCGCTTGAACGCAGCGAGGTTGTGCTGGTTGAGATCGTGTCCGGCATTGACAGCCAGGCCGGCGTCGAGCGCACGCCTCGCCGTGTCCGCACAGGCTCGTAATTCACCATTGTAGTCGCCTGCGGCAAAGGCCTTGGCATAGGGCCCGGTATAGATTTCCACGCGCGCGACGCCTATTTCCGCGGCGAGTTCCAGACGCTCCGCGCCGGCGTCCATGAAGAGCGAGACGCGGCATCCCAGCGCGTTCAATTCCTTGACCAGTGGCGCCAATTTTTGCGAATCGCGCGCCAGATCGAAACCGTGGTCGGACGTGATCTGCCCTTCCGCATCGGGCACCAGCGTTGCCTGCGTGGGACGAGCGCGCCGCACCAGTTCGACAAAGCCCGGATAGCCTTCGCGCGGCGGCGCGAATGGATTGCCTTCGAGGTTGTACTCGACCCGGCCGCGTGCGATTTCGGCCAGCAGCATCACGTCTTCCGGTGTAACGTGCCGACGATCGGGACGCGGGTGCACCGTGATGCCGCCGCAGCCGGCGGCGATGCAGGTTTCCGCGGCTTTGGCGATGTCCGGCTCGGATTCGCCGCGCGCGTTGCGCAGCACCGCGATCTTGTTGAGATTGACGCTGAGCAACGCCATCCGCGCAGCGTAGCAGTGGAACTGTTTTTTTGAAAAGTGCGCACAGGATGTGCGCTTCTGGAGCCGGGAAATGAAGCACTCGATCCATGTGCGGTCGATTTTCCCAGCGCAGCGATCACGGACGATCGCACAAGCGGAATAGCGCACATGGATGTGCGCTTCCGGATCATCAAGTCACGAATGATCGCACGAATTCGACGCCGTCTTCGATTTCAGCGATCACGGACGATCGCACAAAAAAACGGCGCAAGCCGTTTGACCCGCGCCGGGAGAGTGCGATGCTCGCTCGCGTCCTGCGGACGAACCATCCACGGGGAGACTGTCCGGATGCTGTGACCTCCGGCGCGTGGGGAAGTTCCCGCGGGTAGCCGATCATGCCAAAGCCCACGCCTGAACCGGTCGCTGCCGGCCGCGCCAGGCCAGCGCGCCCGGGCAATCCGGTGTCAGCCGCAGCGCCGAGACCTGCCAATCGGCGACCGTGCCAGCCTCGGGGTCGAATCGGGCCGGTTGCCAGTCCTCCAGCGCGCGCGCGAATTCGACCCGGTCCAGCCCGAATGCCAGCCCGCGCCCGAGCGCCTTCAGCACCGCTTCCTTGGCGCACCACAATTGCAGGAACAGGCGTTCGCGCTCCGCTTCATTGCAAGTCGCCAACACCCGCGCTTCGGAAGGAGCGAAAAACCGTTGCGCAAGTTCCAGCACGTGCACGTCTGCGCGCCTCTGCTCGATATCCACGCCCAATTCGACATCCCGTGCCAAGGCCACCACCGCGTGATTTCCACTGTGACTCCAGTTGAAATGCAGGGCGTGTGCATTGGGCAAGCACGGCTTGCCGTGCGCGTTTTGCTCCAGTACCAAAGTGGATGGGGCGACGTGCAGGTAAGTCGCGAGCAAGTCGAGCAGTGGACCGCGGCCTTGTTCGCGTCGCCAAAAGAGTCTCCAAAGATGGATGAAACCATCCAGATTCGCCGCGACTTTCCCGGGATCTGCAGCAACGAAAGCACCCGCGTCGATCATTGCCGTCCAGGCGCCGCTACTTGATCAGGCGTTGATCGACCAGCGCCTGCACCACCGCGGGATCGGCCAACGTGGAAATGTCGCCCAGTTGATCGGGCTGGTTTTCGGCGATCTTGCGCAAGATGCGGCGCATGATCTTGCCCGAGCGCGTCTTGGGCAACGCGTTGGCCCACTGGATGTGGTCGGGCGTCGCGATGGCGCCGATCTGCTTGCGCACGCTGTCGCACAGTTCCTTCTTTAGCGCGTCCGACGGCTGCGCATCCGCCGTCAGCGTGACATATGCGTAGATGCCCTGCCCCTTGATGTCATGCGGACAGCCGACCACCGCGGCTTCGGCCACTTTCGGATGCGCCACCAGCGCGCTTTCGACTTCCGCGGTGCCGATGCGGTGACCCGAGACGTTGATCACATCATCCACCCGGCCGGTCAGCCACCAATCGCCATCGGCGTCCATGCGCGCGCCGTCAC
>DASXWZ010000319.1:0-2881 GCA_036503375.1 Rhodanobacteraceae bacterium
CGCCTTGTCGAGTTCATCCAGCGTCCGCACGATGCCGTCGAAGCCTTGGTCGAGCGAGTGGTTCGAGGCCGTGGTGCAGGTGTCGTAGCCGTCGTCCTTCAATGCTTCGAGCACCTGCGGCGGTGCGTCGAAATCCGGATAGCCGGCGAACGGACCTTGCGGCGGCGCCAGCGGCGTTTCCAGTTCGCAGATCGCGAGATCCGCCGCGCGCACGTCCGGCGCGATCGCGCCGAGGATGTCGCCGAAGTCGTATCCGGTTTCGCCTTTCGCCGCCGCGTCCTGCCGCGCCTGATCGGTAAGCGGCGGATGGATCAGCACGTCGCCCGAGCCAAGCACGGTGGCCGTGCGCGGCACGAATCCCGGCGGGTTGGACGTGCCCGGCGTGACGGTCGCGACGTTCGCCGCGCACGCGGTGAACGCCAGCATGCACAGCGACAGCAGCGCCGCGCGGATTCCGTTCGAGCCCATGTTGCATCCTCCGGCAATGCCGCAAGGTTGGGCGGCCGCGCGCGTCCGTGTCAACCGGCGCGCACCCGGTGGTAGTCTGATCGTTCCGCAGCATTGTCCGGAGCCGAAACCGTGAGCCTGATGCCACCCATCGATCTGCAACGCTGGATCGAGGAACACCGGCACCTTCTGAAACCACCGGTTGGAAACAAGTGCATCGTCGACGGCGATTTCATCATCATGATCGTCGGCGGCCCGAACTCCCGCACCGATTACCACTGGGACGAAGGCCCGGAATTCTTCCATCAGCTCGAAGGCGAGATGGTGCTGCGCGTGCAGGACGAAGGCGAGCGGCGCGACATCCCGATCCGCGCCGGCGAAATCTTCCATCTGCCGCCGCGCGTGCCGCATTCGCCGCAACGCATGGCGGATTCGATCGGGCTGGTGATCGAGCGCAAACGCCTCCCCCAAGAGAAGGACGGCCTGCTGTGGTTCTGCGCCAACTGCAACAACAAACTCTACGAAGAATTTTTCGTCCTCGATAGCATCGAGAAGGATTTCCCGCCGGTATTCGAGCGCTATTACCGCTCCCGGGAAGCACGCACCTGCAGGAATTGCGGGCACGTCGATACGCCGCCGGAAAAGTACCGCTGAGCCGCGGCCCGCGCACGTCCGGCACAATGCGCGCATGACCCCGGCCGGGCGCCTGCGCGAATCACCGCTGATACATGCGCTGCTGCAAATGCAGCGCCCCGACGTGCCGTGGCGCGTGGCATTGCGCAACACCGCGGCGATCGTACTGCCGCTGGCGATCGGCTCGGCGACGGGTCATCTCGCCGCGGGTCTGGGCGTCTCCGCCGGCGCCCTCAACACCATGTTCGCCGATCAGCCGGGTCCCTACCGTTTGCGCATGCGGCGCATGCTGCTGACCGCACTCTCCGCAGGCGTCGCGGCGTTCGCGGGTTCCGTACTGGGCGAATGGCCGCTGGTCCTGCTGTTCGTGGCCGCGCTGTGGGGATTCGCCGCCGCCTTGCTGGTGGCGCTGGGCCCGCACGCCACGCGTGCCGGCCTGATCAGCATGATCCTGCTGGTGGTGATGGGAGCCGAACCGCGCGCCGGCGCGCAGGCGTGGCAGGCAGCGGTATTGATCTTCGCCGGCGGCGTGTTGCAGACGCTGTTCGCGATCGCAGCGTGGCCGTTGCAACGTTATCGCCCCGAACGCATGGCGGTGGCGAATTCCTTGCGCCAGCTCGCATCGCTGGCGCGCCACAATGTGGCACCGGGCGACGAAGTACTGCTGCCGCCCTCGCTCAACGATCTGCAGGCATTGCTCTACGGCAGCGGTCGGGCACGCGGACGCGCGGTGGAAGCGTTCCAGGTGCTGGCGCAACTGGCCGAGCGCATGCGGATCGAACTGCTGGCGCTGGCCGACCTGCAATCCGGATGCAAATCGCGCTCGCTGCTCGATGCATTGCAGGCGATCCGCCAGGCTGCCGCCGGTGTGCTGGATGCGCTCGCCGTGGCACTTGAACAGGCCGCGCCGCCGAAGGCCGCGGACGCGCTGTCGCATTACTCCGCGGCCTCCGAACTGATGGAGGAATGGCGCGATCCGGACGGCGGGGGGAACTGGATCGCGCAGATCGCCAACGCGCGTGCTGCCGCCCTGGGCGGACAACTGCGCGCCACAGCACGCAACGCCGAAGTGGCCGGCAGCCGCGGCGAACTCTCCGCGCAGCGGGCGGAATTCCGGCTGCCGCGCGCGCTGCGTCCGGCCAACCCGCTGGCGACGCTGCGTGCCAACCTGACGTTCCAGTCGGTCGCTTTCCGCCATGCGGTGCGTTGCGGCGTGTGCCTCGCCGTGGCGCTGGCGCTCTCGCAGGTATTGCCCTTGTCGCGCGGCTACTGGATGCCAATGACGGTGGCGATCGTGCTGCGCGCGGATTTCGGCGCGACCTGGCGCTTCGGGCTATTGCGGGTCGTCGGCACGCTGAGCGGCCTGCTGCTGACCACCGGCCTGCTGCACTTCGGCTTCGACGAATTCTGGGAAGCGCTGGCCTTGTTCACCGTGCTGTGCTTCGCCTATCGCGAACTCGCCAGCGTGCACTACGGCGTTGCGGTCGCGTGCCTCACCGGCCTCGTGGTGATCCTGCTGTCGTTCTACGGCGTGACGCCGGAAACCTCGATGTCGGCGCGCGCCACCGACACCGTGCTGGGCAGCGCGCTGGCGCTGGCTGCGTATCTTTTGTGGCCGACCTGGGAGCGCGGGCGCGAACCCGCGATTCTGGCGAAATTGCTCGATGCCTATCGCGATTACCTTGCGGCCGCACTGCATGGCGATGCGCGTGCGCGTTTCGAAACCCGCATCGCCGCCCGCGCGGCGCGCAGCAACGCGCAGGCGTCGCTCGAACGTCTGCGCCACGAACCGCGCGGCAAG
>DASXWZ010000320.1:0-1780 GCA_036503375.1 Rhodanobacteraceae bacterium
GACCATGGGGGTTCTGCAATGGATGCCGTCGAAGCAGCCATTCGGCTGATGGAAGACAACCCGCTGTTCAATGCCGGCAAAGGGGCCGTGTTCACGTACGACGGCAAGAACGAGCTCGATGCCTCGATCATGGATGGTAGCAACATGAAGGCTGGCTCAGTAGCTGGTGTCCGGAGTGTGCGCCATCCTATTTCGCTCGCCCGTGCCGTCATGGAGCACTCGCCGCACGTGATGTTGATCGGCGAAGGTGCGGAGGCCTTCGCGCGCGAACGCGACGTCGAGTTCGCTGCTCCGGAATACTTCCATACGGAAGAACGCTGGCGCCAGTTGCAGGATGCGCTGGCTGGAGAGGCGCAAGGCGAACTGCAGGCGCGGGGCTATTTCGGCACCGTCGGCGCGGTGGCGCTGGATGCGAGCGGCCATCTCGCCGCAGCCACTTCCACGGGCGGCATGACCGGCAAGCGCTGGGGCCGCGTGGGCGACTCGCCGATCATCGGCGCAGGCACCTACGCGAATGCGCGTTGCGCCGTGTCGTGCACCGGGCATGGCGAGTTCTACATCCGCGCGTGCGCCGCGCATGCCATCTGCATGGGCGTGACCGAATTGCACCAGTCGTTGGCCGATGCGGCCGAGCAGGTGATCAATCGCGAAATCCCTCAGCTCGGCGGCAGCGGCGGCGCGATTGCGCTCTGCGCGGACGGTACGTTCGCGATGCCGTTCAACACCGAAGGCATGTACCGCGGCTGGATCGATGCGGACGACGGATGTCACGTCCGCATCTGGAGGGACGATTGATCAACGACGCGCGTTCAAGAGCGGCGTGACGATCCGCTCCAGCCGCTCGCGCGTCCACACCGGATCCTCGTCCTTCCAGCCGTCGTCCGCCAGGTTTCCGTTGCGATCGATCGTGAAGTTCACCGGCAGGTGCCAGATGCGCCCGTAACCCGGCACGTGCGGATCGCCGAGCAAGCCCACCGGAAAACTCAAATGCTTCGCCACCGCGCGCACCTGGTCCAGCTTGTCCGGCGTGTCCAGGCTGAAACCGAGCACCACCAGTCCCTTGCGTGCGTGCGCCTGCGCGTAGCGCGACAGCAAGGGCAATTCCTCGCGACACGGCGCGCACCAGGTTGCCCAGAAAGTGACGATCACCACCTTGCCGTGCAGGTCGCGCGTGTCGATGTGCTGCCCGTCCAATGTCGTCAGGACGATCGGTGGCGCAGGCGCGCCGACCACCAGATCGTTGCCCGCACGCGCGAGGGGCGCAACCGCGAGCGCAAGCAGCATCAGTGAAATCGCGAACGGGCGCGCCATGCGATCAGAACGCCATGCTCAGGCCGAGCGTCGCGGCCCAGCGCGGGAACAGTTGATAGCCTTCCAGGCGGCTGTACAGCGGCACCTGCACAAAACCGTAGGCCTGCAGGTTGCGCCGCAGGCTGACGCTGATGCCTGGACTCAAGTACGCCACCGTACCGGCGCTGTCGGCGCGATCGGCCAGCGCGCCCTGATCGGCGCTTTTGCGCAGCAGATTCAATTGCAACTGCGGCACCCAGTCGGCGTGCGCTTCATAGCGCAGGCCGACATTGAGCGAGAACTGGTTGCCGGGGCGGAAATCCACGCCCGGCTTATCCATGCGGTGCGAAACCGCGGCCTGGAATTGTCCGTTGGCGAATGCGTCGAAATCCTGGGAAACCGGCTGATACCAGTACGCGCCCACGATCGCGTCGGTGCTGCCGGTGCCGGCTTGCAGGCTCGCATCCAGCGCTTCGCCGCGCAGCGGTCC
>DASXWZ010000321.1:0-2460 GCA_036503375.1 Rhodanobacteraceae bacterium
GGCGATGCACACCTTGAGTTTCTCCATGCCGTCGAGCACGTCGAGCTTGGTGATGCACAGGCCGGTGATGCCGTTGATCAGCACCGCGCGCTTCAGCGCGACGATGTCCATCCAGCCGCAGCGGCGCGGGCGGCCGGTGGAGGCGCCGAATTCGTCGCCGCGCTTGCGGATGTGCGCGCCGATGTCGTCGTCCAGTTCGGTCGGGAACGGGCCGCCGCCGACGCGCGTGGCGTAGGCCTTGGCGATGCCGAGCACGTAGTCGATGTAATCGGCGCCGACGCCAGCGCCAGCCAGCGCGCCACCGGTCGTCGTGTTGGATGAGGTGACATACGGATAGGTGCCGTGGTCGATGTCGAGCAGCGCGCCCTGCGCGCCTTCGAACAACACGCGCTCGCCGTTGCGGCGCAGGTCGTGCAGGATGCCGGAGACATCGGACTTCATCGGCTCGACGTATTCGCCGAATTCAACGGCTTCATCGAGCGTCTTTTGATAGTCCACCGCATCCGCGTTTAGATACTTGGTCATCACGAAGTTGTGGTAGTCCAGCACTTCGCGCAGTTTTTCGGCGAGTTCCTGCGGATAACTGAGATCCGCGACGCGTACGCCGCGGCGCGCGACCTTGTCTTCGTACGCGGGTCCGATACCGCGGCCGGTGGTGCCGATGGCGCCCTTGCCCGCCGCTTTTTCGCGCGCCTGGTCCAGCGCGATGTGGTACGGCATGATCAGCGGCGTCGCCGGGGAAATCTTCAGGCGAGAACGCACTTCAACGCCGCTGGCTTCCAGCTCGCCAATCTCCTGCTTCAGCGCCGCGGGCGAGAGCACCACGCCGTTGCCGATCAGGCACAGCGCGCCTTCGCGCAGGATGCAGGACGGGATCAGGTGCAGCACCGTCTTCTTGCCCTTGATCACCAGCGTGTGGCCGGCGTTGTGGCCGCCCTGGAAACGCACCACCGCGCCGATGTCCTGCGTCAGCAGGTCGACGATCTTGCCCTTGCCTTCGTCGCCCCATTGGGCTCCGAGAATTACGACTGACTGACCCATTACGTTCTCGCTTCGATGTATGTTTTCGATGTGAGGCGACGTCGCCGACTAGATTCGCCTTCCATGGCTCAACAAGTCGGCCGGCCTCCGGCATCCTGCCTGCGGCGCTCGCGCCTGCGCGGACTGCCATTCAAGGCAGTCCGTAAGCGCAGCCGCTCGCCCCCATTGGGCGCCCAGGATGACAACGCTCTGTCCCATGATTCTCTCGCTTGATGGTTCGTTTCGATGTGGGGCGACGCTTGTTCCCATCCTTGGGTCTGGATCCCGGCCAATCCATGGCCGGGATGACGGTGTTGAAACTGTCGCGCATGACGAGAAAGCTTCACTTCCCTGCGGGCCTCACTTCTGCGCAGGGTTCGTGCTCGGTTGACCGATGTCCTTCAACAGCGGCGAGTTCTGATCGAGGACGATCACCGCGTGGCCGTCGCCGAAGGTGTCGCGGTATGCCTGCAGGCCGCTCCAGAAGCGGAAGAAATCCTGATCGGGCGCAGCGGCATCGGCGTAGATCTTCGCCGCCTGCGCATCGCCTTCCCCGCGCGTGGTTGCGGCATCCTTCTCGGCCTGCGCGAGCAGCGATTGCGCCTCGTTTTCTCCATCTGCGCGGATCGCGGCGGCCTTGTCCTCGCCCTGCCCGCGCAGTGTCGCGGCCTCCGCCTTGGCATTGGCCTGCATGCGTTTGTACACGGCGTCGGCGGCCTGATCCGGAAAATCCACGCGCTCGATGCCGACGTCCAGGATCTGCACGCCGAGCCGCTGGCGCGTTTCCGGATCGACCAGCGTGCGCAGGCGCGTGCCGATCGCGCCGTTGTCGCTGCCGATCAGCTCGGCCAGCGTGTGCGCCTGCACCTGCGAGCGCAAGGCATCGTGGACCAAGGGCGTCATCTGCTGCGTGGCCTGCAGTTCCTCGCCGGAAGTGGCGCGGTAGTACGCCTGCGGATCGATGATGCGCCAGCGCACGTAGAAGCCCACCTGCACCGCGTTGCCATCGCTGGTCTGGTAATCGTCCGGTTCCGATTCGGTGACGATCGCGCGCGTGTCGTACATTTCGGCGCGCTGCACGAATGGCCACTTGAAATGCAGGCCCGGATCCAGCGCCGCGCCTTCGATGCTGCCGAGCTGCAACAGCAACGCGGCGTGGCCTTCGCGCACCACCAATATGCTGTTGGCGGCGGCCAGCACCAGCAGCACCAGGATCGCCGCGCCGAGCATCTTCATGGCGCACCGCCTTGTTTCCGGGTGGAAGCTGGTTCCGGATTCTTCTCCGGCGCGGGGCTGCTCGCGGCGGGCGCCGGCTTGTTTTCCTGTGCTGAGGGTTGCGGCGGCAACTGCACCACCGCGCGACCGGTGGTGTCGATCACCACGCGGCTCACCAAGAGCACGTCCTGCGTGGCCTGCAGCCACAGGCGCCTGCGAGTGACA
>DASXWZ010000322.1:0-1636 GCA_036503375.1 Rhodanobacteraceae bacterium
GGAATGCTCGGCGATACCCCGCAACGCGACTACACGGCGAAGCTGCGCCTCTTCAACGCCTTTGCCGAACCGGAACTGCACGAAGCCATCGCCGATCTTTCATTGCACGCGCAATCGCTCGTACTGGATGCAGGCTGTGGCACCGGCGAAGCGACGAGCTGGTTGCAGGAAGCAGTCGGCGACGGCGGTCTTGTGATCGGGATGGATCTGGCGACGGCGCACGTGCGCGCCGCCCGCGATGCTACGGCCCCTGCTGCCGCGATCGTGCAGGGCGACATGCAGCAGCCCTGCTTTGCGGAGCGCAACTTCGACCTGGTCTGGGCCGTGAATGCGCTGAATCACATGCACGATCCCGTCGCAGCCATCGAAATCCTGTCGAATCTGCTGCGCCCGGGTGGACGCATCGCGATCGGGCAGAGTTCGCTGGTCCCTGACATGTACTTCGCCTGGGATGCGCGACTGGAGCGGGTCGTCAATGACGCGGTGCGCACGTATTACCGCGAACGTTATGGCCGCAGCGAGCGCGACTTTGCCGGCGTGCGCGGGCTGGTCGGTTGGCTTCGACAGGCGGGTTTGCGCGCGGTCAGCGTGAGCACACGGATGATCGAACGAACTTTTCCACTCGCGCCGGCAGACGAGGATTACTTGCTGGAAGCGATCTTCCGCGGCACCTGGGGAGATCGCCTGCGAGGCTACATGGAGCCGGATGACTTCGAGGAGCTGGTGCGTTTATGCGATCCGCACGACGAATGCTACGCACTGCGACGCACCGATTTCCATTTCCTTCAAAGCTTCACGCTCGCGGTGGCGGCGCGCTGATCCGCGTAACCCGACGCGCCTTCGCGTGTTGGCCGCGCTTCCATCGCCGCGCGGACAACATACAGTGCATCCATGCGCGGCACGCGTCGGGTAAGCGCCGTAATCACGCGCCGCCAGTGTGAGGCGGCTGCCCAATCCTGCTGCCGCAGCCAGAGCTGCGTGCGGATCATGTCGTCGCGTTCCCTGACTTTCTCGGCGGGTGGCCTGATGCGCTGCTTCAAATAACGTCCCATTTCGGGCGGCGAGGGCGACCATTCGATGCCCGGCAGCCTCTGCAACCACAGGCGCGAACACGACACCCGTGTCAGCGTCTGGCGTTTCGAAACCGCGTTCAACCATGCAGGGCACGCGCGGGCGAGCTTTTCGATCACCATCGCGGGAATCGCGTCGTGGTAGTAGCGGGCGACCAGGCGCAACGGCGGCAATGCCCACCACGGCGCGTTCGCGGAACATGTTGCGCAAAATTCTTCCCAGTCCGCCGCAGTCATGTGTTTCGACAACAGCGCGATATCGTGCAAGTGCAGCAGTCGCACGGTGCGGCCGCAAATATTTCCTGCCGCGTGCAGCAGCAGGTGGCTCATCAAGGCGCCAACCGACGGATAAGGGTTCGACCCCGGCTGCCCTTCGCGCGGGCAAATTCGCGCGGTGATGTCGATTGGCGTGATCGGTAGCCGTTCTCCGATGTGCGCGTGCAATTCGATATTGATCGGCGTGTCACGGTGCTCGCCGAGGCACCG
The DNA here is from genome assembly GCA_036503375.1 of Rhodanobacteraceae bacterium. Taxonomy (GTDB): domain Bacteria; phylum Pseudomonadota; class Gammaproteobacteria; order Xanthomonadales; family Rhodanobacteraceae; genus 66-474. The sequence continues at coordinate 1,557 of DASXWZ010000322.1, forward strand.
CGGCGCTTCGCCCGCGGCCGGCTTGAGCACGCGATGGCGCCAATGGTCGAACGAATGCACGTAGCCCAGCTCTTTCAGCA
>DASXWZ010000323.1:0-12027 GCA_036503375.1 Rhodanobacteraceae bacterium
GAGCGCGTGCTGACCAACGCCGAGCTGGAAAAGCTGGTAGAGACCAGCGACGAGTGGATCACCACCCGCACCGGCATCCGCGAGCGGCGCATCGCCGCCGAAGGCGAAACCACCGGCGACCTCGCTTTCCATGCCGCCACGCGTGCTTTGGAAGCCGCCGGAATAAACGCCGGCGAGCTCGACATGATCGTGCTCGGCACCACCACGCCGGACCTGATCTTCCCTTCCACGGCATGCCTGATCCAGGCCCGCCTGGGCGCCAACGGTTGCGCCGCATTCGACGTCAACGCGGCGTGTTCCGGTTTCATGTACGCGCTGGGCATCGCCGACAAGTTCATCCGCTGCGGGCAGATGAAGAAGATCCTGGTGGTCGGCGCGGAAACGCTGTCGCGCATGGTCGACTGGAAAGATCGTTCCACCTGCGTGCTGTTCGGCGACGGCGCAGGTGCGGTGGTGCTGGAAGCCGACAACGAGCCGGGCATATTGACGACGCTGTTGCACGCCGACGGCGCCTACAAGCATCTGCTTTACAACCCGGTAGGTGTGTCGGTCGGTTTCAAGGATGATGGCCGGCACGGCAACACCATCATGATGGGCGGCAACGAGGTGTTCCGCGTGGCCGTGCGCACGCTGGAACGGGTGGTCGACGAAACGCTGGAAGCCGCGGGCGTACACGCCGATGACGTGGACTGGCTGATCCCGCACCAGGCGAACCTGCGCATCATCCACGCCACTGCGAAGCGCTTGTCGCTGCCGCTGGAGCGCGTGGTGATCTCGATCGACCGTCACGGCAACACTTCCTCCGGCTCGGTGCCGCTGGCGCTGGATGAAGTGATCCGCACCGGCAAGGTCCAGCGCGGACAGAACCTGCTGCTGGAAGCGTTCGGCGGCGGCTTCACCTGGGCGTCCGCTCTCATCCGCTATTGATCGCGGTTGCATGCAAATCGCTCCTGCACTTGCATTCGTCTTTCCCGGCCAGGGCTCGCAATCGGTCGGCATGTTGGCCGATCTCGCTGTCGCACACCCGCAAGTGCGCGCGGCTTTCGACGAAGCGTCGCAGGGCGCCGGCCGCGATCTGTGGACACTCGCTCAGGACGGCCCGGCCGAAGAACTGGATCGCACCGAAAACACCCAACCCGCATTGCTGGCTGCGAGCGTGGCGGTCTGGCGCGTGTGGAGCGAGCTCGGTGGCCCGCAACCGGCGCAAATGTCCGGCCACAGCCTCGGCGAATATTCCGCGCTGGTCTGTGCCGGCGCGCTGTCGCTGCACGATGCGGCGGCGCTGGTCGCCGAACGCGGGCGGCTGATGCAGGACGCCGTGCCGGCCGGCGTCGGCGCAATGGCTGCGATCATCGGCGGCGATGACGCGCAGGTCGCGATGGTCTGCGACGAAGTCGCGGGCGACGAAGTCGTTGCGCCGGCCAACTACAACTCGCCCGGCCAGATCGTGATCGCCGGTCATGCTGCAGCGGTGGAGCGCGCCATCGCGAGGCTGGCTGAGCTGGGCGTGCGCAAGGCGGTGAAACTGTCCGTATCGGTGCCTTCGCACACGATCCTGATGCGCGACGCCGCGCACCGGTTGGGCGAGCGCATGGCGCAATTGCAATGGAACGCCCCGTCGATCCCGGTGGTGCAGAACGCCGATGCCCGCGCCCATGCCGGCGTGGAATACATCCGCGCCGCGCTGGAACGCCAGCTCTACATGCCGGTGCGCTGGAGCGAGTGCGTGCAGCGGCTGGCCGCCGATGGCGCAACGAAATTGTTCGAATGCGGCCCGGGCAAGGTCTTGACCGGCCTGGCCAGGCGCATCGACAAGGCGCTGGAAGCGCGCGCACTGGGCGGCGAAGCAGAACTGCAGGCGCTCTTGCAGGAAAACCACGGCTGAGCGCCGCGGATTTGTGGCCATTCCGATCTTGAAATCGCGTGCTTGACACGCGTTTCCGTCGGCGTATTATTCAACCAAAAGGTTGAATATTTAAGGTGCCATGTCCAGTCTCGATCTCGCCTTCGCTGCCTTGTCCGATCCCACGCGTCGCCGCATCGTGGCGCGGCTGACGCGCGGTGAGATCCGCGTCACCGATCTCGCCCAGCCCTTCGCGATGTCGCTCAATGCGGTTTCCAAGCACGTGAAGATGCTGGAACGCGCGGGGCTGGTGCGGCGCAGGCGCGTGGGGCGCGAACACTACCTGCGGCTGCGCGCGCAACCGCTGCGCCAGGTGCAGGACTGGGTTTCGCAGTACGAACGTTTCTGGAACCAGCGCCTCGATGCACTGGGCGAATTCCTCGACCGACAGAAGGAGTCCGAACATGATGGGACGTAACGAAAACGCGATGGGCCCGTTCCGCATCAGCCTGCCGCGCACCTACGACGCCTCGCCCGAGCGCGTGTTCCGCGCCTGGACCGACGCAAACAGTGCGAAGGCGTGGTTGGCGATGGGCGGAGACGCCAGCATCGACCCGCGCGTGGATGGCCTCTTTTATCTGGGCATGTCCTTCAACGAGAAAATTCATCCGCACTACGGCCGTTACCTGCGCGTCGAAGCGCCACGTTTACTGGAGTTCACCTGGGTCAGCGAAAGCACCTACGGCAAGGAGTCGGTGGTGACGATCGAATTCACGCCGCGCGGCAAACAGACCGAATTGCGCCTGACCCACGAAGGCCTGCCCGACGAGAAGCAGGCGACGGGACACACCGAAGGCTGGACGCATTTTCTCGACATGCTCGTCGAGCGGTTGGCCGATTGATCAGCGGCGATCACACAGGAGACCAGCTGTGTATCCGATCTGCATCAGCGCCGCGTCGCTTGCGACGATGGCCGGTTCCGGGTCCGCCGGCGGGCTGGCGACGTTCGTCGCGGTGAAGCTGCATTTCAAGCGGCGCAGGGACGAAGAAAATGTTTCGCGATGCGAAACCGCGAAACGCACTGCGCAAACGCAACAGTCGGAGATGACAAATGAAATCCGGAACGAAAATGCCGAAGCACAGGGTCGCCTCTCGCGAGGAGTGGCTAGAGGCGAGGCTCGAACTTCTGCGCAAGGAAAAGGAACTGACCCGCCGCAGCGACGAGCTCGCGCTTGAGCGACAGGCGCTGCCCTGGGCGCCGGTCGAAAAGGCCTATCGCTTCGACACCGAGGAAGGCGCGGCTTCCCTGGCGGACCTGTTCCAGGGACGCACGCAATTGCTGATCTATCACCTGATGTTCGGACCCGACTACACCGCGCCGTGTCCGTCGTGCTCTGCGATCGCCGACGGCTTCAACGGCTTCGCGGTGCACCTCGCCCATCACGACGTGATGCTGATGGCGGTGTCGCGCGCGCCACTCGTAAAACTTCAAGCTTGCAAACAGCGCATGGGGTGGACCTTCCCCTGGGCCTCGGCGTACGGCAGCGACTTCAATTTCGATTTCGCCGTCGGTATCACTGAAGGGCAGCAACGCGAAGGCGGCGCTGAATACAACTACCAGCGTGAACCCGGCATACCTCCGGACGCGAAAACGCCGCAAGGGCCGAGCACGCGCTTCGGCAATGAGCATCCGGTCGCCCAGTTCGCGAGCATGTGCGGCACCGATCCGTTTACCTACCTCCGCGAGCGGCCGGGCATGAGTGCGTTCGTGCTCGAGGACGGCGTGGTCTATCACACCTATTCGACCTACGCGCGCGGACTGGATGGCTTGTGGGGCATGTATCAATGGCTGGATCGCGCGCCCTTCGGACGCAACGAAACGAGGCCGTGGTGGCGGCGTCACGACGAATACGAGGATTCGAAAGCCGCCTGTTGCTGTGATTGAAGAGAGAGCGAGCCATGAATCAGGTGTTCGGCAACGCCAGCACTCGCGGCTACGCGCCCGTCAACGGCCTGAGGATGTATTACGAAATCAGCAGGACGGGCGATCCGCTCGTTTATATCCCGCCGGCTCTGGGCTGTGTCGGAATGAAATCATTCCCGCAGCTGGCCGAAAGCCGTTCCATCATCACGATGGATCTGCAAGGACACGGCCGCACGGCGGATATTCCAGAGCGTCCGATCACGCTGGAGCAAAATGCCTCGGACGTGATCGGTTTGTTGGAACACCTCGGAATTGCCGAGGCGGACTTTTTCGGCGAAAGCTATGGCGGTGTCGTGGCGGCCATGATCGCAGTCCGCCGTCCCCAGCTCGTCCGGCGCGTGGCGGCGTACGCAGCGACGTTCGGGCCGCCGGATACCGCGCTCAACATGGAAATACTGCACACCACGGCCCCGCTTGCCGCCGCTTCGCCAGCCTTTCGCTTCCAGAGGGAGAACTACGAATGTGTTGCGCCCGATCCAGACTGCTGGCCGCAGTTCTGGAACAAAGTGTCCGCCATCCAGTGGAGGGGATTTTCGACAGCGGAGCTCGCGGCCATCACAGCGCCGTTCCTGATCGTGCAGGGCGATCGCGATTTCGTGCGTCTCGAACATGCGGTCGAGACTCTCAAGCTCATTCCCAACGCCGAACTCGCGGTGATCCCGAATGCGGGGCACTTCGCCTTGTTCTCGGAACCGGAACGGGTGATTCCCGTCGTCGCGGAATTCCTTCATCGCCCGGCGAAGCCTCTGCCGGTCGCTACCGCGGGAATGGGCTATCAGCCCGGTGAAACCCGGTAACGGAGATGCGGTGCGGTCCGGTTTCCGTGTAAGGTTTGCGCATTTGCATTCGGCGGGAGCCACGCAGTGGACAAGATTTTGGCGGGCGAAGTCGCGCTGGTGACTGGCGCATCGCGCGGCATCGGCGCAGCGATCGCGGACGAACTGGCCGCGCAGGGCGCGAAGGTGATCGGCACGGCCACATCGCAGAACGGCGCCGACGCGATCGGGGAACGCCTGCGGGAACGCGGTGGGGAAGGGCGCGTATTGAACGTCACCGACGGTGCATCGGTCGAGGCGCTGATCGATGAGATCGTGAAGGCGCAGGGCGGATTGTCGATCCTCGTCAACAACGCGGGCATCACCCGCGACCAGCTGCTGATGCGAATGAAGGACGAGGACTGGCAGGCCATCCTCGATACCAATCTGTCGTCTGTATATCGCACCAGCAAGGCCGTATTGCGCACGATGATGAAAGCGCGCAAGGGCCGCATCATCAATATTGCCTCGGTCGTCGGCGTCACCGGCAATCCCGGCCAGACCAACTACGCCGCAGCCAAGGCCGGAATCATCGCTTTCTCGAAATCGCTGGCGCGCGAAATCGGTTCGCGCGGCATCACCGTCAACGTGGTCGCGCCCGGTTTCATCGACACCGACATGACCCGCGCGCTTTCCGACGAACAACGCAAGGCGCTGGAAGGCACGATTGCCCTGGGGCGCCTCGGGCAGCCAGGCGACATCGCGAAAGCCGTGGCGTTCCTGGCGTCCCCGGCAGCGAACTACATCACCGGCGAGACACTCCACGTCAACGGCGGCATGTACATGCCCTGAAGAACCGGTCGAAAACTGCTGTGCTCGGCCTGATTCAATCGGAATGCCGCGCGCGGCGATGCCGGAATCCTCACATGCCGTGTACGCTGCGATTTCTACACTCCGGCGCCCGCAACCTGCCTTTCCTCGCGACGCTTTCCATCCGCTCCCGAGGGCTTGCGTTTGTTGGCCGCAGCCCCGGATTCCGCTGCGCCGCATCCGGGCTACCACCCCGCCGCGGACTGCTTTAGACTATATCGGCTTTGGCCCCGGAGGTTACCCCACATGAGCAGCATCGAAGAGCGCGTCAAGAAGATCGTCGTCGAACAACTTGGCGTCAAGGAAGAGGACGTCACCCCGAACGCTTCGTTCGTGGACGATCTTGGCGCCGATTCGCTCGATACCGTGGAGCTGGTCATGGCCCTCGAGGAAGAGTTCGAGACCGAGATCCCCGACGAGGAGGCCGAGAAGATCACCACCGTGCAGCAGGCGGTGGATTACATCAAGGCGCACGTGAAAGCCTGATGCGCGCATCCGCGGCGTTTCGCCCGGGCGCTTCGATCCGTTGCACAGAAAGCTGCGCCCTTCGGCGCAGCTTTCGTTTTTGAGCGATGCAAACACTCGTATGAAAAGACCCGATTCAAAACGGCCTGATTCAAAACGTCGCGTTGTGGTAACCGGACTCGGGCTGGTGTCGCCGGTCGGCAACGACGTGGCGACCGCGTGGCGCAATATCCTCGCGGGGAAAAGCGGCATCGGCCCGGTCACGCATTTCGACGCCAGCACTTTTCCGACGAAGATCGCCGGCGAGGTGCGCGATTTCGATCCGGCGAAATACATCCCGGCGAAAGACGTCAAGAAGATGGATCCCTTCATCCACTACGGGATCGCGGCCTCCGTGCAGGCGCTGGCAGATGCCGGCATGCACCCGCACGAACATGACGAGGAGCGAATAGGCTGCGCCGTCGGCGCCGGCATCGGCGGCATCAGCACGATCGAGAAGACCTCGATCACCTTCCACGAGCACGGGCAGCGCAAGATCTCGCCGTTCTTCGTGCCGAGTTCGATCATCAACATGGCATCGGGCAATCTCTCGATCATGTTGGGCTTGAAAGGCCCGAACATCGCCTGCGTCACTGCCTGCACCACGGCGACGCACAACATCGGCCTGGCGATGCGCATGATCCAGTACGGCGATGCCGACGTGATGGTGGCGGGTGGCGCGGAGTACTCGACCACCGGCGTGGCGATGGGCGGGTTCTGTTCGGCGCGCGCGATGTCCACGCGCAACGACGAACCGGAGAAGGCCAGCCGTCCCTGGGATCGCGATCGCGATGGTTTCGTATTGTCCGACGGCGCGGGCGTGCTGATCGTCGAGGAATACGAACACGCGAAAAAGCGCGGCGCCCGCATCTACTGCGAGCTGGTCGGATTCGGCATGAGCGGCGACGCCTACCACATGACCGCTCCGTCAGAGAACGGCGAAGGTGGCGCGCGCTGCATGGCAGCGGCGGTGCGTGACGCCGGGTTGAATCTGGAAGACGTGCAATACATCAACGCGCACGGCACCTCCACGCAGGCCGGCGACGTGGCCGAGGTGAAAGGCATCCGCAGCGTATTCGGCGCCCACGCGGACAAGTTGATGGTCAGCTCCACCAAGTCGATGACCGGACATCTGCTGGGCGCGGCCGGCGGCGTGGAAGCGATCTTCTCGATCCTCGGTATGCGCGATTCGGCCGTGCCGCCGACGATCAATTTCGATAACCCAGGCGAGGGTTGCGACCTGGATTTCGTGCCCAACATCGCGCGTCAGGCGAAAGTGGACGTCGTGTTGTCCAATTCGTTCGGCTTCGGCGGCACCAACGGCACCCTGGTGTTCCGCAGCATCTGACGACGCCCGGTTCGCTTGGGAGTGTTGACGCGCGAGTTCGACGGGCAACGCGACCTGCTCGCGCTGGCCGCGGCGTTTCCGCAGCGCTATCCCGGCTTGCTGGAAAGCGCGGCGCGCGGGGCGCATGCGCGCTGGGACATCCTGTTCGCGTTTCCGCAGGAGGCATTGGTCCTGCATCAGGACGGGTGCGTGCGCGATGCGACCGGCACAGATCGCGGCGCGCGGTTTTTGAATGCACTCGACGATGCGTGGAACCTGCAACGAAGCGCCCGCAATGCCGCATCGCTGCCATTCACCGGCGGCTGGCTGTTGTACCTCGGCTACGAACTGGCCGAAACGATCGAACCCACCTTGCGCCTGCCGCGTGATCCAGACGCGCACGCGCCGGTGGCGCTGGCGTTGCGTTGTCCGGCGGCGATCCTGGTGGATCGCGGGCGCGGGCGGACCATCATGGTGGTCGAAGGCGCAGGCCGCGCGGATCTGCTCGACGAGCTGCAGCGCGATCTCGAACGGTGCCCGGAAATCGCCGCATTCGCTCCGCCGCACCCGATGGAAATCATCGAGGACGAGCCATCGCATTTTCTTGCGGGCGTGGAACGCGTCCACCATTACCTTCGCAGCGGCGATACTTTCCAGGTCAACCTGTCGCGTCAGTGGCGTGCGCGCTACGACACGCCGCCGGATCCGGCCAAAGTCTACGGATCATTGCGACGCGCCAATCCGGCACCTTTCGCCGGGTTGCTGCAATACGACGGCTGGGCCATCGCCAGTTCCTCGCCGGAGCGCCTGCTGGAAATCCGCGACGGCGTCGCGCAGACGCGGCCGATCGCAGGCACCCGGCCGCGCACAGCCGGAGACGACGATGCGGCACGCATCCGGGAATTGCTGGCGCACGCCAAGGAACGCGCCGAACACGTGATGCTGATCGACCTGGAACGCAACGACCTCGGCCGCATCTGCACGCCGGGCACGATCGAGGTCGACGAGCTGATGGCGGTCGAAAGCTACGCGCACGTACACCACATAGTGTCCAATGTACGCGGCCGGATTCGCAACGGCGTCACGCCGGGACAGGCAATCGCTGCGGTCTTTCCCGGCGGCACCATCACCGGCTGTCCCAAGGTGCGCTGCATGGAGATCATCGCCAAACTGGAAGGCGTGCCGCGCGGGCCGTACACCGGCGCGCTCGGCTATCTTTGCAACAACGGCAACCAGGACCTGAACATCCTGATCCGCACCCTGCATCTGCGCGGCAACGAAATCACCTTCCGCGCCGGCGCCGGCATCGTCGCCGATTCAGATGCTTCGCGCGAGCTGGAAGAAACCCGCGCCAAGGCACGCGGGATGCTGCGCGCGCTGGGGGTGGACGCGTGAGCGATCGCGTGCTGGTGAACGGTGTTCCCGATGCACGCATCGCGGCGGACGATCGCGGGCTGCTCTATGGCGACGGATTGTTCGAAACCATCCTGTTCGTGCGCGGCGCCGCGCCGCTGTGGTCGCGGCACATGCAGCGGCTGTCGCACGGATGCGGGAGCCTGTTCCTGCCTTCGCCCGATGTCGCAACGCTCGCGCGCGAAGCCGCAGCGGTGATCGCGGGCATGCAGCGGGCGGTCGTGCGGATCACGCTGACGCGCGGCGGCGGCGCGCGCGGTTATGTGCTGCCCGAAAACAACGAATGCACGCGCATCGTGGCGGCTTTCGAGCCACCAACGATCGTTCCGGATTGGTACGCGAGCGGAATCCGGGTACGCTTCGCCGACTTGGCGTTGGCCGCGCAGCCGCGGCTCGCCGGCATCAAGCACCTGAACCGCCTGGAACAGGTGCTGGCGCGGGCGGAATGGAACGATCCGGAAATCGTGGAAGCGATGCTGTTCGATAGGGAAGACCGCGTGATCAGCGCGACCGCCGCCAATGTGTTCCTCGCGCACCGTGGCCAGGTGATCACGTCCACGCTCGATCGCTGTGGTGTCGCGGGCGTGGCGCGCGCGGAGGTGCTGGCCGCGTTGCCACAGACCCGGGTCCGCGACATCACACGCGAGGAGCTGATGCAAGCCGACGAAATCTTCCTCACCTCCAGTGTGCGAGGCATCCTGCCGGTGCGCGAATTGCCGGGACGCACGCTGGCGCCGGGGCCGCACGCGCGGGCGATGCAGGCGCACTGGCGCGAGCTCGGGCTGATCGATCCGGAGCGCGCGGCGTGAGGCGCTCGATCGGAATGGCGACGAGAGCCGCGCATGGAGGCGTGCTGGCCGTCCTGTTGATCCTGATCGTGCTGGTGGTGATCGCGGTCGCCGCATGGTTCGGATTCGACTACATGCACTTTCGCGACGCGCCGCTGGCGGTGCGCGGTACCGGGCAGACGTTCGAAGTCGAGAAGGGCGAGAGTTTCCGCGACATCGTGCGCGACCTGCGCGACGCGCGGCTTTCCCCCGCGCCGCCGCTGTACTGGCGGGCGCTGGCCGAGCAGCTCGGCGTCGCAGGTTCGCTCCACGCGGGCGAATACGCGCTCAATCCCGGCATCACCGCGCGCACGCTGCTGGAAAACATGGCGCGCGGCAATGTCCTGCAGCGGCGCGTGACGCTGGTGGAAGGCTGGACGTTCCAGCAGGTGCGAGCGGCGCTCGCTGCCGCGCCGAGGCTCGCGCAGGACGGCGCGCAGCTTTCCAACGACGAGCTGATGACGAAGCTCGGCGCCGGCGGGCAGAATCCCGAGGGCCAATTCATGCCCGATACCTACGATTACGTGCTCGGCATGAGCGACCTCGACTTGCTGAAGCGCGCGCATGCGGCGATGCAGGCGTACCTGCATGCACGCTGGCCACGGCGTGATCTCTCGATCCCTCTGCAGACGCCCTACGAAGCCTTGATTCTCGCCTCGATCGTCGAGAAGGAAACCGCGCAGGCGAACGAGCGCCCGCAGATAGCGGGTGTGTTCGAGCGGCGGCTGAAACTCGGCATGAAGCTGGAAACCGACCCGACCGTGATTTACGGACTGGGTGCGAACTACGACGGCCGCATCCACACGCGGGACCTGCAGACCGATACGCCGTACAACACCTACACGCGCGCCGGCCTGCCCCCGACGCCGATCGCGCTGCCGGGTCGCGCGGCCATCGATGCCGTACTTCACCCGGCGCCGGGCGATGCGCTGTACTTCGTCTCGCGCGGCGACGGTACGCACGCGTTCTCCTCGACACTGGCGGAACACAACCGCAACGTCGCGATCTATCAGTTGCATCGCAACCCGTTCGCGACGCCGGCACCGGGTTCCAGCGCACCCAAACCGGCGAGCGGTACGAGCAGTGCGAACAAGAAACCCGCGTCCCGCAAATCGCGTCATTCGCACCCATGACAGCCGCGCGGGGAAAACTCATCACGCTGGAAGGCGGCGAAGGTGCCGGCAAGAGCACGCTGCTGGCGGGATTGCATGCACATCTGGAACGCACCGGAATCGAGGTGTCGCAGACCCGCGAGCCCGGCGGCACCGCGTTGGGCGAAGCCGTGCGACTGCTGGTGCTGGATCCAGCGCTGCGCACCATCGCGCCGCAAACGGAAGCGCTGCTGATGTTCGCCGCGCGCGCGCAACTGGTGCGCGAGTTTTTGCGTCCGACGCTGGCGGCTGGCCGCTGGGTGTTGTGTGACCGCTACACGGACGCGAGCTACGCTTATCAGGGTGGCGGGCGCGGACTCGATCCGTCGCTGATCGCGCAACTGGAGGCGATCGCCACCGAGGAACTGATACCCGACCTGACCCTGCTGCTGGATCTGCCGGTGGCGCACGGCCGCGAGCGCACGCACGTGCGCGGCGATGCCGACCGCATCGAACGCGAGGACGACGGTTTCTTCGAACGCGTGCGGCAGGCCTACCTCGCGCGGGCCGCGGCGGAACCGCGGCGTTTCCGCGTGCTGGATGCCTCGCGTCCGATCGATGAAGTGCTCGCCGCCGCAATCGCCACCGTGGATGCGCTGCGCGAAGGCGACGCCGCATGAACCCGGATCTCCCGTCGTGGCTCGAAGACACATGGAACGCGCTGGCCGCGCGCGCCGGGCATGGCCGCCTTCCGCATGCCCTGCTGCTGGCCGGTGCGGAGGGCCTGGGCAAGCGCGCGTTCGCGGAAAACTTCGTGCGCGCGCGATTGTGCCGGCAGCCGCGGTCGGGCCATGCCTGCGGCGAGTGCAAGGCCTGCGCGCTGCTGCAGGCAGGCACGCACCCGGACCGCGTGCTCGTCACGTTCGAAATCAACGAGAAGACCAAAAAGCTCCGCACCGAGATCGTCGTCGAGCAGATACGCACGCTCTCCGCGCGGTTGGCGATGGCCTCCCAACTCGGCGGCTGGCAGATCGCGGTGATCGATCCGGCCGATGCAATGAATGCGACCGCATCCAACGCGTTGCTGAAAACGCTGGAGGAGCCGACCGCATCGAGCCTGATCGTGTTGATCGCCCAACAGCCGTGGCGACTGCCGGCCACGATCCGCAGCCGTTGCCAGCGCATCGACTTCGCCGCGCCCCAGCGCGCGCAAGCGGAACAATGGTTGCGCGCGCAAGGCGTGCGCGATCCGCAGCGCGCGCTCGATGCGGCCGGCGGCAACCCGGGCCGCGCGCTCGTGTTCGCGCAGGGCGACGAAATGCAACGACGCGATTCCGTGGCGAAGGATCTGCTCGCACTGGCGCGCGGGCGCGCATCCACTTACCACGTCGCACACGCATGGTGCGCGGACGA
>DASXWZ010000324.1:0-3001 GCA_036503375.1 Rhodanobacteraceae bacterium
CATAGCTTTGGCTATGTCTCGCCGCCACGCCTGGCCAGCCGCAAAAATTCGCTGGCGACTTCATCAAGTTGCCCACGGAGCGGGACACTAGAATGCTCCAATGTCGAGCCCTTTGCACGCGATCGATTGCCGCCCGCCCGCGGTTTTCCTGATGGGTCCCACGGCTTCGGGCAAGACCATGCTGGCATGCGCGCTGGCAGATGCCTTCCCCGTGGACCTTGTCAGCGTCGATTCGGCGCTGGTCTATCGCGGGCTGGATATCGGCACGGCCAAGCCGGATGCGGCGACGCTTGCGCGCCATCCGCACGCGCTGATCGACATCCGCGATCCCGCCGAACCGTATTCGGCGGCGCAGTTCCGCGACGATGCGCTGCAGGCGATGAAAGGGATCACGGCGCAGGATCGCGTGCCGCTGCTGGTCGGCGGCACGGGTTTGTACTTCCGCGCACTGCAGCGCGGATTGTCGCAATTGCCGCAAGCCGATCCGGATTTGCGTGCGCGCATTGTCGAAGAGGCGCAACGCCGCGGCTGGCCCGCGCTGCACGCGCGACTGGCCGCGCGCGATGCGACCGCCGCCGCGCGCATCCGGCCCAACGATGCGCAGCGCATCCAGCGCGCGCTGGAAGTGATCGAATTGACGGATCGGCCGCTGTCGGAACTGCAACATGGCGAGCGAGCGCGATTCCCCTATCGCGTATTGAAGCTCGCGCTGGTTCCGGTCGACCGGCAACGCCTGCGCGAACGCATCGCGCGGCGCTTCGATGCGATGCTCGCCGCCGGTTTGCTGGACGAGGTGCGCACCCTGCGCGCGCGCGAAGATCTGCATCCCGACCTGCCCGCGCTGCGCGCGGTCGGTTACCGGCAGGCGTGGCAGCACCTCGAAGGCGGAATCGATGCGCGGGAATTCCGCGCGCGCGCAATCTTCGCGAGCAACCAGCTCGCCAAGCGGCAACTCACCTGGCTGCGCGCCGAACACGACGCGCGCAGGCTCGATCCCGACGATGGTCTTTGCGCCGGGCGCGCCGGGCAGGCGCTGCGGCTGTTCCTCGGCCGTCCTGCGGGCGGCCAAAATGCTATGCTGGATGCCCGGCCGGCTGCCGGAACAGTGGCACAAACAGATCAATAAAAACGGGGACCGCCCAAATGTCCAAAAGCCAGTCGTTGCAGGATCCCTTCTTGAATGCCTTGCGCCGCGAACACGTGCCGGTGGCGATCTATCTGGTGAACGGCATCAAATTGCAGGGCACGATCGAATCGTTCGACCAGTTCGTGGTGTTGTTGCGCAACCAGGTGAGCCAGATGGTCTACAAGCATGCGATCTCGACCGTGGTGCCCAGCCGCAACGTCAAGATCGGCAATGGCGAAACACCCGCGGCCGAAACCGGCGCGGCGACCACGAGCACCGAGAGTACCCCGGCTACTTGAACTCTTTTTTCGAACGCAACCGCAAGGGCGAACGCGCGCTGCTGGTGATGCCTTACCCGCGCGGCAACGGCGAGGCCCGCCGCGCCCAGGAATTCACCGAACTCGCCAAATCCGCAGGCGCGCAAGTGCTGGACAGCGTCGGTGCGCGCGTCGACACCCCCAATCCGCGTTTCTACATCGGCGCGGGCAAAGCCGACGAGGTGCTGGAGAAGGTTCGCGCGCTGGAAGCAGACCTGGTGCTGGTCGATCATGCGCTCTCGCCCGTGCAGGAACGCAACCTGGAAAAACACCTCGGCGTGCGGGTGGTCGATCGCGCCGGCTTGATCCTCGACATCTTCGCGCAGCGCGCGCGTTCGCACGAAGGCAAGCTTGAGGTAGAGCTGGCGCAGTTGAAGCACATGGCCACGCGCCTGGTACGGGGCTGGACCCACCTGGAACGCCAGCGCGGCGGCGCGATCGGCTTGCGCGGTCCCGGCGAAACGCAGTTGGAAACGGACCGACGCCTGTTGCAGAAACGCGTCGACAAATTGCAGGAGCGCATCGAGAAAGTCGGCGTGCAGCGCGGGCAACAACGCCGCGCCCGTCTGCGCAACACATTGCCGCGGGTGGCGCTGGTCGGCTACACCAATGCCGGGAAGTCCACGCTGTTCAACGCGCTGACGCAGGGCACCGCGTACGCGGCGGATCAGTTGTTCGCGACGCTCGATCCGACCGTGCATCGCCTGGAAGGTCTGAGCTGCGGCCCGACGGTGCTTGCCGACACCGTCGGCTTCATCCGCGAATTGCCGCACGACCTGATTGCGGCCTTCCGCGCCACGCTGTCCGAAGCGCGCGACGCGGACCTGCTGCTGCACGTGGTCGATGCGGCCGATCCCGAGCGCGATGAATTGATCGCGATCGTCGATGGCGTGCTGAAGGAAATCGGCGCGGGCGAAGTACCTCAGTTGATCGTGCTGAACAAAATCGATTTGTTGAATGGGAGTGGTGCCGGGCATCCGCGCATCGATCGCGATGCCGACGGGATGCCTTCGCGCGTCTGGATTTCCGCCGCCACCGGTGAAGGCCTGGACTTGTTGCGCGAGGCGATCGGCGAGCGACTTTCCGGCGGGCGCGTGCGCTCGGAACTGCACCTGCCGCACGAAGCCGGCCGCCTGCGTGCCAAGTTGATCGAACTGGGCGCGGTAACCGGCGAGCACTACGACGAGCACGGCTGGACCCTCGCGATCGACGCGCCGCGCGCGATGCTGGCGCCGCTGGCCGGCGAGCTGCGCAGCGACGCCCGCTATCTCAAGCCGCTGCTGGGGCCGGCTTCGCACTGAATCGGGGCGATGCGAACCGGTGTGAGGTAAACTTGCAGCCGTTTGCGCTTTTGCGGCGCCCTCCTTGTAGAACTTCGATCATGCCCTGGAAAGAGCCCGGCGAAAAACCGCGCGAGCCGAACGAGCCTTGGGGCACGGGGCAGCGTCCCGGCAACCGACCCAACCGGCCGGGCGAAGGCTTCGATCTGGAAGCGCAACTCAAACGCCTGCGTCGCAGCTTCGGGCCATTCGGCAGCGGCCCGGTGGGGCTGCTCGCG
>DASXWZ010000325.1:0-10153 GCA_036503375.1 Rhodanobacteraceae bacterium
CGGGCATCGTGTAAGTCACGAGATTGAGCTTCCGTTTCGGGAACCCGATCTCGTAGCGACGCATGGTCATGCCGCCGCGTTGGCGCCAGGCTTTCTGTTCGAACGATTCCGGCGTGCCGAGCGGCGCCAGGCTCTGGCGATAGTCGTTGCGCGCGGTGGCGTCGAAATAACTGTTGCAGTTGGCCGTGAACAGCGCGCGATCGAGTTTGCCCCGCTGCAGGCCGGAGAAAATCTCCCTCGCCTGTGCCAGCGCCTTGGTCGCGGCGGGATCCTGCACATCGAACAGCGCCTGCGCGATTTTCTTGGCGATTTCACCAGATGTGCCGACGGCTTCCTGATTGGTGAACACCACCACCGCTGCGCGGTCATCGGGAAATATCAGATTGGTGGCGGTGAACCCCATCACCTCGCCGTCATGCGAAATCATGCGATGGCTGTCCAGCCGGCCGACGAACACGCCGAGGCCGTAATTGGCCGGCGCACCATCGTTCAACACGATGGTGGTCTCCATCGCGCGCCAGGACACGGGCTGCAAGAGGCTCTGGCCGATCATCGCGATGTCCCATTTGGCCAGATCGCCCGGCGTCATGGCGAGTTCGCCCGCGCCGAACATCCAGTTCACGCCTTCCTTGGGCGAGGGGCGCAGCGGACCCAGTGCGTAGCGCGAATAGCCGCGCGCATCGCCATCCGGCAACGCCTTGAGATTGGTGTTGTACGCATCCTCGATGCCGAGTTTGGGAAAGACATTCGCCTGCAGAAATTCGAACGGGGTCTTGCCGCTGATCTTCTGCACGATCGCGCCGGCGATTACATAGCCGGTGTTGCTGTATTGCCATTGCGCGCCGGGCGCGAAGTCCAGCGGCTTCTTCGCCCAGCCGTCCATGATCTGCGCCGGCGTCGTGGCTTTCCGCATGTCCGGCATCAAATAATCCTGCGGCCAGTAGTCCTGGTAACCGGAGGTGTGCGAGAGGATCTGCCGCAACGTGATCTTGTCCGCATCGGTGAGATCGGGGAAGAACTTCGCGACCTTGTCGTCGAGACTCAACTTGCCCCGTTGCTGCAGCAGCAGGATCGCCGCGGCGGTGAACTCCTTGCTGATCGAACCGATGCTGTAACGCATCTGCGGCGTCGCCGGCGTTTTCGGATCGAGCCGCGCCTCGCCATAGGCCTGCGCGTAGGCGAGCCGGCCTTCGCGCACGACCGCGATCGAAGCGCCCGGCACGCCGCTCTGCTTCAGCGCGTCGATCGCGATGCGGTCGATTTTTGCGGAAAAGTCGCCGGGTGCAGCCGGCTCGGCGTGCGCCGGAGGCGTCAGTGGTGCGAGCAGCGCACAGATAAAAAACACGCGGCAGATGGGACGCATCGCACGGATCCTCGTTCGCAATGGCATATGCAAACGATAGCATCACCTCTCTTTCGTCATTCCGGACGCGGCGAAGCCGCGATCCGGACAAATTCGTCTGGAACGAATTTGGACAACCGAAGGTTGGCCCGAAGGGCAAAGTCCGTGGATGGACTTTGCAATCTGCTTTGAAAGAGAAGAGAGCAGATTATTCGCCGCATCCTGCGACTCACTCTACGGGACATCGGCTTCGCCGATGTTCGCTCCGGCGTCCTGCCTCGTCATTCCGGGTTCCGTTCTCTACGCGAACGGTCCCGGATTGACGAGGCTCATTACGCTCTTCCCGAGTCCCGATTTTCAGCTCTACTCCGGCTGCGGTTCCAGCGTGTCTTCTGGCTCGCGCTGCGCGTGGTGATCCGCCGCCAACAACATGTAGAACGCCGGCACCACGAACAAGGTGAACAGCGTGCCGATCGCCAGGCCCGTGGAAATCACCAGGCCCATGTTGAAGCGACCCGCCGCGCCGGCACCCGAGGCGATCACCAGCGGCATCACGCCCAGCACCATCGCTGCGGTCGTCATCAGGATCGGGCGCAACCGCACGCCCGCAGCGTGCACGATCGCGTCGAACTTGTTCATGCCGGCGCGCTGCGATTCATTGGCGAACTGCACGATCAGGATGCCGTGCTTGGAGATCAAGCCCATCAGCGTCACCAGGCCGACCTGCGTATAAATGTTCAAACTGGCGAACAGGTTGACGAAGATCAGCGCGCCGAACAGCGCCATCGGCACGGACACCAGGATCACGATCGGATCTCTCAGGCTGTTGAACTGCGCGGCCAGCGCCAGGAACACGATGATCACCGCGAACAACAGCGTGGTGCCGAAGCCGCCCGACTCCTGGGTGAACTGGCGCGACTGGCCGGCGTAGTCGATGTGGTAGCCCGACGGCGCCACCTCGTGCAATGCATCGCGCAGGAACTGCAACGCATCAGCCTGCGACATGCCGGTGGCGCCGGAAATGGTCGCCGAGTTCAACTGCTGGAAGCGGTTGATCGAACGCGGCACCACCTCGTTCTTGATGCTGGCCACGGTCGCAGCCGGAATCACCGAACCGTCCGGAGCGCGGATGTAGTAATCCAGCACCTGCTTCGGGTTCAGCCGATCGGTCTGCAACACCTGCGGAATCACCTTGTACGAGCGGCCGGCGATCGAAAAGTAGTTGACGTAACCGCCACCCAGGGCCGCACCCAGCGAGCTGCCGACATCCTGCTGCGTCAACCCGAGCGACGAAATCATGTCGCGGTTGACTTCCAGCGTGCTCTGCGGTCGATCGATCTTCAGATCGGAATCCACGAAGAAGAACTTGCCGCTGTCCTTGGCCTTCTGCAGCACGGCCTGCGCCACCTCGTTCAAGTTCTGGAACGGCTCGGTGGTGTTGATCACGAACTGCACCGGCGCGCCTTGCGCACCCGGCAACGCGGGCAGCGCGAACACGAACACCTGTCCGCCGGCGATGTTGCCCCAGATGCCTTGCAATTCCTGGGTCAGCTCGTGCGCGTTCTTGCTGCGCTCATCCCACGGCTTGAACACCATGCCGCCGAAGCCCTGGCCCGGCTGCACGATCTGGAACATCATCTGGTATTCCGGCAGCTTGCTGCCCAGCGCGAATATCTGCCTCGAATAACCGAGCATCTGCTCCGCAGTCGCGTTGGGCGGCCCGTTCAATTGGTAGAACACGAACCCCTGGTCTTCCTCGGGCGCGAGTTCGGATTGCGAGGTCATGCCCAGCAGGAAGGTGGCGCCAGCCAGGAGAATGCCCATCACCACGATCACCTTCCAGGTCATCAGCCCGCCGCGCAGGCGGCGCTGGTAGGCGTTGTGCACGCGTTCGAACTGGCGATCGATGAATTGCACGAAGCGCCCGCTCTCCTGCTCGCTCTTGAAGAAGCGCGAACACAACATCGGCGACAGCGTCAGGGCGATGATCGCCGACACCGTCACCGCGCCTGCCAGCGTGAAGGCGAATTCGGTGAACAGCGCGCCGGTCAGACCCTTCTGGAAACCGATCGGTACGTACACCGCGACCAGCACCACCGTCATCGCCAGGATCGGCCCGCCCAGCTCGCGCGCGGCCAGCAGGGCCGCCTGCAAGGGCGACTTGCCTTCCTCCTTCATGTGGCGATCGACGTTCTCCACCACGATGATCGCGTCGTCCACCACCAGGCCGATCGCCAGTACCAGCGCCAGCAGGGTCAACAGATTGATCGAGTAGCCGAGGATCAGCATCACGAAGAACGCGCCGATCAGCGACAGCGGCATCGCGATCACCGGGATGATCACCGCGCGGAATGAGCCGAGGAACAGGAAGATCACGATGGTGACGATCACCAGCGCTTCGACCAGCGTCTTGATCACCTCGTGGATCGACGAGGTGACGAATTCGGTGCCGTCGTAGACGATCTGCCCTGCCAGGCCCGCGGGCAATTGCGAGCGGATGTCCGGCATGGCGGCGCGCACGCGCTTGGCCACGTCCAGTACGTTGGCGTCGGGCGCCACCTTGATGCCGACGAACACCGCCTGCTTGCCGCTGAAGGAGACGTTGAAGTCGTAATCCTCCGCGCCCAGCGTGACGTTGGCCACGTCCTGCAGACGCACGATCGCGCCGTTCTTCTGCTTGATCGCGAGCTGCTTGAACTGGTCCACCGTGTGCAGGTCGGTATCGGCGGTGAGATCCACCGACACCATCTGGCCCTTGGTCGAACCGACCGCGGCGAGATAGTTGTTGGCCGAAAGCGCCTGGTACACGTCCGCCGCGGTGACGCCATGCGCCGCCATGCGCGCGGGATCGAGCCACGCACGCAACGCGAACTGGCGACCGCCCAGGATTTCCGCGGTCTGCACGCCTTCGATCGCGTCCAGCTTGGGCTTGACTTCGCGCGCCAGATAATCGGTGACGCTGTTGGATGGCAGCGTATCGCTGCGGAAGCCCAGGTACATCGCGTCGATGGTCTGGCCGGTCGCCACCGACAGGACCGGCTGTTGCGCCTGCGGCGGCAACTGGTTGCGCACCGAACTGACCTGGGTCTGGATTTCCGTCAACGCCTTGTTGGCGTCGTAGTTCAACCGCAGCGTGGCGACGATGGTGGACACGCCGCTGGTGCTGGTGGAAGTCAGGTAATCGATGCCCTGCGCCTGCGCGATCGCCTGCTCCAGCGGCTGGGTGATGAAGCCGGCCACCGTTTGCGCGTCGGCGCCGTAGTACGCCGTGGTGATCGTCACCGTGGCGTTCTCGGTTTTCGGATATTGCCGCACGGTCAGGCTGGTGACCGCGCGCAGGCCGAGCACCAGGATCAGCAGGCTGACCACGATGGCGATCACGGGTTTCTTGATGAAGAGATCGGTGAATTTCATGTCGCGCTCTTTGCTCGACCTTCTGCTGCGTCTCGACGCCGCGATCGGTCAAAATGATTTCCGTGCATGCGCATACCCGCGGCGATGACGAACACGTATCGCATCGGGTCCGTCAGCCTTCCTGCGGCGTCGGGTTGGGGTTGTTGGACGGCCGGTGGCTGTTATCCACCTTGATCGGCGCGCCGTTCTTCAACTTCAACTGGCCGCTGGTCACGACCCGCGTGCCCTCCCCGATGCCGCTGAGGATTGCGACCTGGTCGCCACGGGTCTGGCCGGTGGTGACGAAGGTCTGACGCACCACCAGCGTATCCGGCGGCGGCGTTTTCGACTTGTCCTGGCTCTTGCCGTCGTCCTTGGGCGCGCCCGCGTCGGTGCTGTTGCCGTTCTTGGCCGCATCCTCGGCCTGCACCTTCTCGAACTCGCGTTCGGTCATCACCACGTACACGGTTTCGCCGTACGGGTTGTAGACGATCGCCGTCTGCGGCAGGGTGAGATAACGCGCCTGGCCGCCGACGTCCACGCTGACATTGGCGAACATGCCCGGCGTCAGCGTGCCGTCCTGGTTGGGCACGGTGGCCTCGACCAGCACGTTGCGGGTGTCGTTGTCCACCTTGGGATTGATGGCGGACACCTCACCGTCGAATTCGCGCTTGCCGAATGCATCCAGATTCAACGCCACCTTCTGATTCGAATGCAGGCGCGAAAGCTCCCGTTGCGGCACGTAGAAGTCCACGTACAGCGGATCCATCTGTTGCACGGTGACGATGGTCGTGCCCGCGTTGAGGTAGGCGCCGGGATTCACGGTGATGATGCCGGCGCGGCCGCTGAACGGTGCGCGCAACTGCTTCTTGTCGACATTCACTTCCTGCTGCGCGACCGCCGCCTGCTTGGCCTTGTAATCGGCCGCGGCGTTGTCGTAATCGGCCTTGCTGATCGCCTGCACCGCGAGCTGCTGTTTCGCGCGTTCGAACGTGACCTTGGCGAGCGCGGATGCGGCCTGCAATTGCTGCAGCTGTGCCACGTCTTCGCTGTCGCGCAGTTGCAGCAGCACCTGGCCTTTCTTCACATCGTCGCCGGATTTCAGGTTCACGGCGGTGACGAGACCCGAAACATCCAGGGCAAGATCGGCGCCCTGCACGGCGCGCAGCGTGCCCACAGCGGACAGAGCCGGCTGCCATGGCTGGTACTGCGCCGTGGCGGTGGTGACGACCGCGGGCGGCGGCGGCTTGGAGAAGGCGGCCATCATCTGCCGCACCATCAAGACCTTGATGCCGGCGATGATGGCGATCAGCACCAGCACGCCGATGATCATCAGGATCATGCGTTTGCGGGTACTCGGTTGTTTGACGTACTCGGCGCGTGTAGCCATGTTTTGGTTTTCCTCTGCGATCATCCCTGATCGCGGCAATCAGGGTGTAAGTTGAAGCTTTGATGTTCTTCCTTGTTGGAAAGTCCAGAAGCGCACATCCCTGTGCGCGCTTTTAGAAAAGCTATTTCTCCGTTGAAACCGCGTTTGCAGTGGTGTTGGAAGCGACGTTCGTATCCGTGCCGTTCCATCCGCCGCCCAGCGCGGCGTACAGAGCGGCGGTGTCGGACAGGCGGGCCGCGCGGGCCTGGATCAGCGCGATGCGCGATTGCTGGTACTGGCGTTCGGCATCCAGCAGCCGCAAATAATCGACTGCGCCAACCTGATATTGGCTGCGCACCAGGTCGAGCTGCTTGGACGCCGCCTGCTCGGCGGTGTTCTGCGCGGCCAGCCCCTGCGCATCGAAATCCAGCGCCTGCAAACTGTCGGCGACGTTCTGGAACGCGGTCAAAACCGTCTGCTGCCAGTCCGCCGCGGCTGCGTCCATCGCAGCCTGCGCGGCGCGCTTCTTGTGCAGCAGTTCGCCGCCGTGGAAGATCGGCTGCAGCAGGTTCAAACCCAGCGACCACGCGCTGGTGCCCGCGGAGAACAGATCGCCGGATTTCAGCGCCTGCGAACCGCCACTGCCCGACAGCGTGATCTGCGGCAGCATGTTGGCAATCGAAACGCCGACCTGCGCCGTGGCTGCATGCAGCTGCGCGCTCGACGCCCGGATGTCCGGACGCTGCTCCACGATCCTCGACGGCAGGCTGAGCGGCACGTCTCGCGGCAACGTGACGTTCGCCAGCTCGATGGGTTGCAACTGCAACTGCGCGGGCGTGATGCCGAGATAAGTCGCCAACTGGTTCTGCGTGGTGGAGAGCTGCTTGCGCAGCGGCGGCAGCGTGGCTTCCGTCGTCGCCAGTTGCGAGCTTACCGCCAGCGTATCGGAAAGGGATTTCGCGCCGATCTGCTGCTGTTTCTGCGCGATGTCCAGCTCCTTGCGCAATGAACCGGCGATCTCCTCGGTGGCGCGCACCTGCTCGCGCAGCGAGGCTTCCTGCAAGGATGCGGTCACCACGTTGGTGGCGAGGATCAGATAGGTCGCATCCAGTTGCGCACGCTGCGCGTCGGCGAGCGCCGATTGCGTTTCGATGCCGCGGCGCACGCCGCCGAAGATGTCGAACACGTAGCCGACGCTGACGCCCGCGTTGTAGACGGTGAACGGGCTGCTGCTGACGCCCGCGGCCACTCCGCCGAATTGTGCGCCGGAGGATTTCTGCCGCGTCGCGCCGGCGTTGGCATCCACGGAAGGAAACAGGCCGCCGCGCGCCGCCTTGGCGTTCTCTTCCGCCTCGCGCAACGCGGCCTGCGCCGAGGCGATCGTCGGCGAATGCGCCAACGCCTGTTCGACCCGGTGGTCCAGTTCATTGCTGCCGAACGTGGTCCACCAGCGCTGCGGCACGTCCCGGCCTTGCAGGAACTGCTGCGCATCGCCGCCGGCGGTGTCTGTCGCGACGGTCTGCGCCGGCAGCGGCTGCGCGGTGTAGCGGTCCACCGCCGGCGCATCCGGCCGGCGGTAGTTCGGTCCGACCGCGCAACCGGCGAGCACCAGCGTCAGGGCACAGGCCAGCGCGCGCGGGGCGAGCGTGGGAACGGAATTTCTCGGGCGCATCGGGTCTCGGGAGAGGTCGCGGAGCGGGCTCGAAAGAGCCGGCTCAAAACTGAACCGGCCGGTAAAGATATTGCAATTTATTTTCAAATGCAAATGTTGTCCGGGCGAGGGCCATAAGTACCGTGCCGCGAGATGACGACTGTCATG
Source organism: Rhodanobacteraceae bacterium (assembly GCA_036503375.1). GTDB lineage: Bacteria > Pseudomonadota > Gammaproteobacteria > Xanthomonadales > Rhodanobacteraceae > 66-474. The sequence goes on from DASXWZ010000325.1 coordinate 7,924, forward strand.
GATGGCGACGCCGTCCCGGAGTTCAATGACGCATACTCGATGACGAACGTGACCACCGCGTTTCGACATCGATGCGGAGCGAAGAGATTCAAGCCATGACTAACGCCATGGGTGATTGCATCGGACCCGGGCGAGGGGCCCTCCATGGTACGGTTTCCGATCGGATCGCAACACCGCCGTTCGATCAGCGGTGGGGTTGCGCCAGATATTCGGCGCTCCGCATTTCGATCAGGCGGCTGGAAGTGCGCGCGAACTCGGCGCGCAGTCGCCTGCCGTCATACAGCTCCACCGCCGGCGCAGCGGCGGAGAGCGCCAGCTTGACGCGGCGGTCGTACAGCTCGTCGATCAACTGCACGAAGCGGCGCGCGGCGTCTTCGTTCAGCGGCGTGAATTGGGGAACCTCGGAGATCAGGATCGCCGGAAACTCGCGTGCCAGTTCGATGTAGTCGGCCGAACCGCGCGGGCCTTCGCACAGCGCCGGGAAATCGAACCATGCCGCCTGCGCGCACATTCGCCGCACCGGGATCTCGCGTTCCTCGATGCGCAGCGCGCCGCCCTGTTGCGAAGGTCCGCGCGCCAGGCTGTCGAACAGCGCGGACAAGGCGCGCTCGGCCTCCACGCCGGGCGGCGTCAGGTACACCGGGGCGTGCGTCAGGGCGCGCAGGCGCCAGTCATGCCGTGACGCCAGTTCCAGCACGTGACAATGGCGTTCGATCAATGCGATCGCCGGTTCGAAGCGAACGCGTTGCAAGCCGTCGCGATAGAGATCGCGCGGTGCGGTGTTGGATGTCGCTACCAGCGTGACGCCACGTCTGAACAACGCGCGCAACAGGTTGCCTAGGACCATTGCATCGCCGATGTCCTGCACCATGAACTCGTCCAGGCACAGCACGCGCGCGCGTTGCGCCAGTTGCGCCGCGACCTCGCGCAGCGGATCGGGCCGTCCGCCCAGCCGCCGCAATCGGGCGTGCACGTCCAGCATGAAGGAGTGGAAGTGCGCCCGCTGCACCGATTCCGGCGGCAAAGACTGCGCGAACAGGTCCATCAGCATGGTCTTGCCGCGCCCGACCGCGCCCCAGAGGTAAATGCCCTGCGGCGCGGAGGCCCTGCGGATGCGCGCGAACCAGGGTCTCGGGGCGAGCACCTGGACGCGCAGGCGATCAAATTCGTCCAGCGTCGCGCGCTGCGCGGGATCGTCCTGCCATTCGTGCGCGGCGACACCGTGCGCGTAGCGCCGCGAAAGTATCGGGGAATTTTCGATTGCGGAGGAATCCACGCGGCCGGAGGTCACGCGGCCATACGGGCGAGCGGCAACCATGCGCGCACGCCGTTCTTGACCGCACCGCGCAGATCCATCAGGCGCCGGTGGAAGAAGTGCCCGGTCTCCGGCATCCGCACCAGCGTCGGTGGTGTTTCCAGCGTTTCGATCCAGTCGAACACGGCCTGCGGATCGACGATCTCGTCGTCCTCGCCCTGCACCACCAGCCACGGGCATTCCGGCATTGCGACGCCGGCGAAATCCCAACGTCCCACCGGCGGCGCGACCGTGATCAGCGCATCCGCCGCCAGCGAACGGGCCGTGCGCAGCGCGACGTAGGAGCCGAACGAGAACCCCGCCAGCCACAACGCATCATGCGGATGCACGCGCCGCACCCATTGCGAAACGGCCACCAAGTCGCCGCTCTCTCCGTCGCCCTCGTCGTATTCGCCTTCCGATTCGCCGACGCCGCGAAAGTTGAAACGCACGGTGTCCAGACCCGATTCGCGCAAGGATCGCTCCAGCATCGTCACGACCTTGTTGCGCAGGCTGCCGCCGTGCTGCGGGTGGGGGTGGCAGATGACCACGGTGCCGGCGCGCGCCTCGTCCGGCCTCGCCTTCGCGGTCGCGACCTCCAGCCGCCCGGCCGGCCCGGGCAACGCGAATTCCTGCGCGCCCTGCGGAAATTCCGGGGGGGCATGCAGGAGGCTTGGCTGCCGCGAATTCACCCGGACATGATACCCAAGCCCGACCCATCCCACCCCTGGCATTCCCGGGGCCGTGCGGCTCTATACTTGGTCGCTTGCAGCAAGCCACAGGGGCGTGGCCGCTAGTTGCCACGCGATTGGAGGGTGTGACCGGATTTACTCCAGGAGATCATCATGCCGATTGATTTCGGAGGCAGTCGTCGGGCCTCGTCCATTTTCGCCGCCGTCGTTTCCGTGCTCCTCGTCTCATTGGCCAGCGCTCCCA
>DASXWZ010000326.1:0-2066 GCA_036503375.1 Rhodanobacteraceae bacterium
CAGCCTGCATCCAGTACGAGCGATTGCGCGTGCAATGAAAGATCGGCGATGGCTTCGTGCAGTTCCGGTTCGGCAAAGGCGTTGAAGAGGCGCAGCTTCGCCGTGTAGTCGCGTTGCGGGGTATCGCCGAGCATTCCGGTCATGGGTCACTCCGTTCGCTGGAGTTTTCGGGTTGGCGAACGTCGGTGCGGGCGTGAGGTTTTTCGCGATCTTGGGCGTCTGCTCGCGTGCCCGATCGCGGTGGCGTGGATCTTCATGACCGGCTACAAGCTGGAGAGCTGAGTTTCGGCGGCTTCTCGCGTCTCGGTACGGCCCGCGGTTCGAAGGGCAACTCGTCCGCGGCCCAAACTCAGGCATTGATCAGCCAGCGCCGCCACGCCTGCGCGATGCGACACCACGATCAGGATCGTCTCGCGCAGACGGCGTTTCAATGCCGCGAGCACTGCGAGTTCCGAAGCGGCGTCGAGCGCATTGGTGGATTCGTCCAGCAGCGCCAGCACCGGGCGCCGCAAGATGACCTGCGCCAGCAGCACGCGTTGCCGTTCGCCGCCGGAAAACCGCACCGGCGATTCCTGCAACGCTGCGGCGAGCGCTTCCGGTGTTTCGATCGGGCGCGAATCGAAACCGACATCGCGCAGCGCCTGCTGCAATTCATGGTCGGTTGCCTCAGGCTTCACCCAGGTCAGGCACTCGCGCAGGCTCTGTTGCCAGAGCCGCACGCCTTGGCTGATATAGGCGCCCTTTTTTGTGAGCGCGCGATAAGCCTCGAAATCGAGGCGGTGTTCCCCGCAATGCGCGATGAAAGTATCGGGGATGATCATGCCGGCCAGTACGTCAACCACGCTACTCTTGCCGATGCCGGAATCACCGCACAACAGCGTCAGTTCACCGCGCCGCAGGGTAAGATCGTCGATCCGCACGGGCAAGGGCCAGGACAAACGCAACTTTTCGATGTGCAAGTCACACAAGTCGTTCGGTCGATCCGGCGTCGGTGTCGGCTCCACGGCACGTCCCGTGCCGAGCGCGCGATAGCGGTGCCATAACTCCAGTGCCGGCAGAGCCAGCCGCAGTTGTCTGAAGCTTTGCCGGGTGGAACCGGCGTAAGGCAATAGGCGCCCGAGCAAAAGTCCGATCGCGATCAGGGAGGCGGAATCCACGCCGCGCCAGTGATGCGCCAGCACGAACACCACGGCCATCCCGAGCGCCACCAGCAATTCCAGCAGCAGACGTCCGGATGCGATCAACTCCAACTGGCGCCCCAAAGCTTGGCCGAGGCGCATGGAGATTTCCCCATAGCCGGCTTTTTCGGCATCTTCGCGTTCGAACGAACGCACAAGCCGCAGCCGGCGCGTGAAATCCTCGCTGCGCCAAAACAGCCGCGTCATGTCCTCGATGAAGCGTCGACTGATTCTCGACTGCTCATGGCCAAACAATCGCGACGCCACCGCGGCGAAACCCAGCGCCAGCGGCAGGATCAGGGTAAGGACCGGCGAAACCCACAGCGCGAAGCCCAGACTGACGGCGGCGGTGACGCCGACGACCAGCAGTTGCATCGACGAGGAAAAACCCTGCGTGATCAACTCGACGTTGTAGGTGAGGACGTTCGCGATTTCCGCGGAACTTTTGTCGATCAGCGCGGGCAGCGGCGCGGCGATCAGACTGGCGTGAACCTGCTGTCGCATCCGCACGGCGTAGCCGCTGACGAGCCGCGCATTCAGGTGCGCCGCCCACCAGCGCAGCAGCGCCAACGCCGCGCTGGCCGCCACGAAATACAGCGCCAGCTTCTCCACACTCGAAGGCAGGTGTGCCATGCGCTCGCCCAGACCCTGCATCTGGCCGGGCTGCACCAGAGGAACCAGCAGCAGCGATGCGACGCTGCCCGCGAATGCGGCGGCCAGCGACAGCATCACGTAGCTCGACATGCCGAAGACTTCGCTGCGCGTAAGACTGCGCATCAGCGCCAACAGTGCACCTGGTGGACCTTGTCCAGCCACTTTCAAATCAATCGACGCAAGGCAACGATGAGTACGCCGGGATGGCGCCCCCACCGCAGGAGTACACGCCGA
>DASXWZ010000327.1:0-3822 GCA_036503375.1 Rhodanobacteraceae bacterium
ATCGTTGGCGGTGACCGCCATCGTGTTGCGGCCGTCGGACAGGAATCCCTGCGGCGACGTGACGTTGGCGGCCGTCAGTGCGTTGCGCAGGTCGTTGGAGGAAATGCCCATGGCGTCTAGCGCGTGCAGGTCCACGTCCACGCGGATCGCGGGTTGCGCGCTGCCGGACACTTCCACGGAAGCCACGCCCGGCACCTGCGACATGCGCGGCTGCAGCAGCGTTTGCGCAGCATCGAACAACGAAGACAGCGGCTGCGTATCCGAGGTCAGCGCGAACTGGATCACCGGATCGTCGTTGGGATTGATCTTCTGGTAGGTCGGCGGTTGCGGCAGGCCTGCGGGCAGATCGGGCGCGGCGGCGTTGATCGCCGCCTGCACTTCGCGCGCGGCGGCATCGAGATCCACGCCGCCCTGGAACATGATGAACACCGTCGCGTTGCCTTCCGACGAATTGGAACGCATGGTGTCGATGCCGGGAATCTGGCCCAGGTGGCGCTCCAGCGGCGAAGCGACGGTCGCCGCCATCGTGCTCGCATCCGCGCCCGGTTCGCTGGCGGAAACGAAGATCGCCGGGAACGAAATCTGCGGCAGCGCGCTGATGCCCAGCAGCAGATAGCAGATCAGCCCCGCCACGAACACGCCCGCCGCCAGCAGCGAAGTGCCGATCGGGCGCTTGATGAAGGGTGTGGAGAGACTCATTGCAAAGCCCTCCCCTCCAAGGGGAGGGTTGGGCGGGGATGGTTTTGATCATCATTCCTGGAAGGGCACCATCCCCATCCCGGCCTGTTGTCGGGCTTGCGCCTCCTGCGCCCATTCGCCCTTGAAGGGGAAGGAGAAGAGCGCGCTCGATCGATGCGGTCACCCATCACCCGACACCTTCGTCCGACGCGTGTACCAACTTTCCGCCACCCCGACGCTGCCGTATCCACCCATGCAACCGCTCCATGTACAGATAGATCACCGGCGTGGTGTAGAGCGTGACGAGTTGCGACAGCAGCAATCCGCCGACGATCGACACGCCCAGCGGACGGCGCAGTTCGGCGCCGATGCCACTGCCCAGCGCCAGCGGCAGCGCGCCCAGCAACGCGGCCATCGTGGTCATCATGATCGGGCGGAAGCGCAGCAGGCATGCGCGGCGGATCGCGTCATGCGGCTCGAGCCCATCGCGCTGCGCGGTGATCGCGAAGTCGATCATCATGATCGCGTTCTTCTTGACGATGCCTATCAGCAGCACGATGCCGACGATGCCGTCCACCGACAGGCTCATGCCGCACAGCATCAGCGCCAGCAGCGCGCCGACGCCCGCGGGCGGCAGCGTCGAGATAATCGTGGCCGGATGGATGTAACTCTCGTACAGCACGCCCAGCACGATATAGATCACCACCACCGCGGCCAGGATCAGCAGCAGCTCGTTGCCGATCGACGAGGAAAACTCCGCGGCAGCGCCGACGAATTCGCCGCGCACCTGCGGCGGAAGTTTCAGTTTCGCCACTTCATCGTGGATCGCGCTGACCGCTTGCGAGAGCGAATAGCCCGGCGCGAGATTGAAGGAGATCGTGACCGCCGGGAGCTGGTTCTGGTGGCTGATCACCAGCGGCGCGCCGGTGACGGTCGCGGTTGCCAGCGTCGAAAGCGGCACCGTGTCGCCGCCACCGACCGGAATGCCGGTGTTGCCTTGCCCGAGGCCGGTCGCGGTGGCTGAGTTGGCCGACCGGGTCATTCCCAGGCTGGTGGCGTTGCTGCCGGTGAGCGCGCCGGAGGCGCCGTTGCTGCGCACGGCCAGCATGTTCATCAGGTCGGAACGGTTGCGGAATTGCGGCGCGACCTCCAGCACCACGCGGTACTGGTTCAATTGCGTGAAGATGGTCGAGATCTGGCGTTGGCCGAAGGCGTCGTAGAGCGTGTCGTCGATCGTCTGCACCGGCACGCCGAGCCGGCTCGCGGCGTCGCGGTCGATCCGCAGGTTCAGCGCATCGCCGCGATCGGCGAGGTTGTTGTCGACGTCCGCGAGCTCGGGTCGCTGTCGCAGCGCCTGGGTCAGCTTCTGCGCATAACCGGAGAGCTCCTGCGAATTCACATCCGACAACGTGTACTGGTACTCGGTCGGCGCGACGCGCGTGTCGAGCGTGATGTCCTGCACCGGCTTCAGGTACAAGGCCACGCCGGGAATGTTCGCGATCGCGTGCTGCAGGCGCGGCAGTACGTCGTCCAGGCCGCCGCGCTCGCCGCGCTCCTTCAGCACGATGCCGAGCTGGCCCTGGTTGAGCGTCGGATTGATCGAGCCGGCGCCGACGAAAGCGGACACGCCCGCCACCGCGGGGTCCGCGCGCAAACGACCTGCGACTTGCTCCGTGAGGCTCTCCATCGCGGGGAAAGCGATGTTGTCGTCTGCCTGCACCACGCCGGTGACCAGGCCGGTGTCCTGTTCCGGCAGCAGGCCTTTCGGGATCGCGAGGTAGAGCAGGATCGTGGCGACCACCGAGATCGTCGCAAGCACGATGATCAGTCGCGGCCGCGCCAGCGCCCAGTCCAGCGTGCGTTCGTACACTCCCAGCATGCGATTGAACAGCGTCGGCTTGCCGCGCGCGCGCGCGACATCGTCCGCCGGTACCGAGCCGCGGTCGAGCAGATACGCGCACATCATCGGGGTCAGCGTCAGCGAAACCAACATCGAGATCGCCACCGCAATCGTCAGGACCCAGGCGAATTCGTGGAACAGCCTTCCCGTGACGCCCGGCATCAGCAACAGCGGCAGGAACACCGCGATCAGCGACACCGTCAGCGACACCACTGTGAATCCGATCTCGCGCGCGCCGATTTCCGCTGCGGTCTTGGAATCCCTGCCCTGCTCGATGTAGCGGACGATGTTCTCGATCATCACGATCGCGTCGTCCACCACGAAACCGGTGGCGACCGTCAGCGCCATCAAGGACAGGTTGTCCAGCGAAAAACCTGCGAAGGACATCACCGCGAAGGTACCGAGCAGCGACAGCGGCACCGCGACGGAAGGGATCACCGTCGCCCAGAGCCTGCGCAGGAACACGAAGATCACCGCGATGACCAGGAACACGGTGAGCAGAAGCGTGAACTCCACGTCGCGCACCGAGGCGCGGATGGTGACCGTGCGGTCGGCGAACACGTCCAGGTGCACGTCGGCCGGCAGCACGCTGCGCAACGAAGGCAGCGCCTGCTGGATCAACGCGACGGTGTTGACGATGTTGGCGCCCGGCTGGCGGCGGATGTCCAGCAGCACCGCGGGCTTGCCGTTGGCCCAGGCGGCGAGCTGGTCGTTCTCGACGCCGTCGATCACCTTGGCGACGTCGCCCAGCCGCACCGGCGCGCCGTTCTTGTAGCTGATGATTGTGCCGGCGTATTGCTGCGCGCTCTGCAACTGGTCGTTGGTGCCGATCGAGTAGGTCTGCACCGTACCGTTCAACGTACCCTTGGCAGCATTGACGTTGGCCTGCGTCAGCGCACTGCGCACGTCTTCCAGCGTAAGGCCGAGATTCGCGAGCCTTGCCGGATCGACCTGCACGCGCACCGCCGGACGCACGTTGCCAGCGATGGAAACCAGGCCCACGCCCGGAACCTGGGAGAGCTTCTGCGCGATGATCGAATCGGCGTAGTCGTTGACGTCGCGCAGCGGCCGGCTGTCGGAAGACAGCACCAACGTCAGGATCGGGGCATCGGCCGGATTGACGCGGTTGTAGACCGGCGGGTAAGGCAGACTGCCCGGCAGTCGCGCGGCGCGCAGCGCGGACTGCACATCCTGCGCGGCGATATCGATGTCGCGTTCCATCGCGAACTGCAGCACGATCGTCG
>DASXWZ010000328.1:0-7743 GCA_036503375.1 Rhodanobacteraceae bacterium
GTCGATATCGAGCGGCAGAAGATCAACGTTTATCGGATGAAATTGCTGGGCGCCGAAGTGGTGCCGGTGACTTCGGGTTCGAAGACACTGAAAGACGCATTGAACGAAGCGCTGCGTGACTGGGTCACCAACGTGCACCACACCTTCTACATCATCGGCACGGTGGCGGGGCCGCATCCGTATCCGATGATGGTGCGCGATTTCAACGCCGTGGTCGGCCGGGAGGCGCGCGTGCAGATGCTGGAAGAATACGGACGGTTGCCGGATGTGCTGACTGCATGCGTGGGCGGCGGCTCGAATGCGATCGGCTTGTTCCACGCGTTCCTCAATGACAAGAACGTACGCATCGTCGGCGCGGAAGCCGCGGGCGAAGGTCTGGCCAGCGGACATCATGCGGCTTCGTTGGCCGCGGGCCGTCCGGGCGTGCTGCACGGCAATCGCACCTACGTGCTGTGCGACGATGACGGGCAGATCACCGAAACGCATTCGGTTTCCGCGGGCCTCGACTATCCGGGCGTCGGTCCGGAGCACGCGTTCCTGAAGGACAGTGGCCGCGCCGAATACGTCGGCATCACCGACGGCGAAGCGCTCGAAGCCTTTCATCTGCTGGCAAAGACCGAGGGCATCCTCGCCGCGCTGGAATCCAGCCACGCCGTCGCGCAGGCAATGAAGCTCGCGCGCGAACTGCCGAAGGAGGGGTTGATTCTCTGCAACCTGTCCGGACGCGGCGACAAGGATGTGCACACGATCGCGGAGCGGGAGAACATCGAACTATGAAACCGGGACTCGGGACTCGGGACTCGGGACTCGAAAATCGCATCAACAAGCGATTCGAAGAATTGCGGGCGAACCAGCGCACCGCGCTGATCCCCTTCATCACCGCGGGCGATCCGTTTCCCGATGCGACGGTGAACGTGATGCAGGCGCTGGTCGAAGCAGGCGCCGACGCGATCGAGCTGGGCGTGCCGTTTTCCGATCCAATGGCCGATGGTCCGGTGATCCAGCACGCCAGCGAACGCGCGCTCTCGAAACGGGTCGGCATCGTGCAGATCCTGCGTTGGGTGCGCGCATTTCGAGAACGCGATGCAAACACGCCGATCGTGTTGATGGGTTATCTCAACCCGATCGAAATTCACGGTATCGAAAAGTTCGCGCGCGAGGCGGGCGATGCCGGCGTAGACGGCGTATTGATCGTGGATTGCCCGATCGAGGAGGACGCGACGCTGCAACCGCTCCGCGAAGCGGGCCTGCAACGCATCCTGCTGGCGGCGCCGACCACGTCCGAATTGCGGCTTCGACGAATCGCGGCCGCGGCGGAAGGCTATCTTTACTACGTATCCTTCGCGGGTGTTACCGGCGCCACGCGGTTGCGAATCGATGACGTCGAAGCACGCGTGCATGCCTTGAAGAGGGACTGCAGCGCACCGGTCGCGGTGGGCTTCGGCATCAAGGACGCGGATGGCGCGGCGCGGATCGGAGCGTTCGCCGACGCGGTGGTGATCGGCTCGGCCCTGGTCGAGCGGCTGGCCGGCAGCGCCAGCACGAGCGAGGCCTGTTCGCGCGCGCGCACGTTCATCTCGCCGATCCGCGAGGCGCTCGGATAGCCCCCCGGATCGCCGCGGCGGATCAAGTCCGCCTGCCGTGCTGTTATCCTTCTCCTCCCTTTTTTGCCCTTTGCTCCCATGACCTGGCTGCAGAAACTGATGGCTCCGCGCATCCGCACGGAAAATTCCGGTGGCAAGGGCAAGGTGCCCGAAGGCGTGTGGGAAAAGTGCACGGGTTGCGGCGCGGTGCTGTACAAGCCGGAGCTGGAACGCAACCTGATGGTGTGTCCCAAGTGCGGGCATCACCATTCGATCGGCGCGCGCGCGCGGCTGGCCGCGTTTCTGGACGAGAACAGCGTCACCGAGCTGGACGAGGAGATGCAGCCGGTCGACGCGTTGAAGTTCAAGGATTCGAAGAAGTATCGCGATCGAATCGCCGCCGCGCAGAAGGCCACCGCCGAGAAGGACGCGCTGGTTTCCGTGCGGGGCGCATTGAAATCCATGCCGCTGGCGGCGTGTGCATTCGAGTTCGCATACATGGGCGGCTCGATGGGTTCGGTGGTCGGCGAGAAGTTCACGCGCGCGGCGGAACTGGCGCTGGCCGAGAAGATGCCGATGGTATGTTTCTCCGCCACCGGCGGCGCGCGCATGCAGGAAGGACTGTTGTCGCTGATGCAGATGGCCAAGACCTCCGCCGCGCTTGCACGCCTGCGCGAAGCGGGCCTGCCCTACATCAGCGTGCTCACCAACCCCACGACCGGCGGCGTCTCCGCCAGCTTGGGGCTGCTTGGCGACATCAACATCGGCGAGCCGAAGGCGTTGATCGGTTTTGCGGGCCCCCGCGTGATCGAGCAGACCGTGCGCGAAACCCTGCCGGAAGGCTTCCAGCGCTCGGAATTCCTGCTCGAGCACGGTGCGATCGACATGATCGTCGACCGCCGCCAGATGCGCGACACCATCGCCGAGCTGCTCGCGATCCTGATGAGGCAGCCGAAAGCCGCCTGAGCGCCGACATGGCGACGCGCACGCTCCAGCAATGGCTGGACTACCAGCAGCGCGTGCATGCGCGCGGGATCGATCTGGGGCTGGAACGCGTGCATGAAGTGTGGCGCCGGATGGGCGCGCCGCCGGTCGCGCGCACGGTGATCACGGTCGGTGGAACCAACGGCAAGGGTTCGACCGTTGCATTCCTGGAAGCGATGCTGCGCGCCGGCGGCATGCGCGTGGGCGCTTACACCTCGCCGCACATCCTGCGCTACAACGAGCGCGTGCGGATCGATGGCACCGAAGCCGATGACGAGACCTTGGTCGCGGCGTTCGAACGCATCGAGGCCGCGCGCCACACGAAGGGTGCAGACGCGATCCCGCTGACCTATTTCGAGTTCGGCACGCTGGCGGCATTCGATGTTTTCTCGCGCGCGAACCTGGATGTCGCGCTGCTGGAAGTGGGCCTGGGTGGGCGGCTGGATGCGGTCAATATCATCGACGCCGATGCGGCGATCGTCACGACCGTCGATCTCGATCACATGGAGTGGCTCGGCAACGACCGCGAGAGCATCGGTCGCGAGAAAGCGGGAATTTTCCGCGCGGGCCGGCCGGCGATCATCGGCGAAAGCGATCCGCCCCGGAGCCTGATGAAGGAAGCGCAAGGCATCGGCGCACAGATACTGCGCTACGGATGCGATTACGATGCCCACGCCGAACACGGCGGCTGGGATTGGCGACGCGGCGATGAGGAACTGCATCTGCCGATGCCTTTGCTGCAGGCGCCCTCGCAACTCACCAATGCCGCGTCGGCGATCACCGCGCTGCATGCACTGCGTGATTCGCTGGGCTGGAACCCCGCAGCCATCCGGCATGGCGTGTACAAAGCGCATGTAGCCGGGCGGCTCCAAAAAATTGCCGATGCGCCGCAGGTCATCGTGGACGTCGCGCACAATCCGCAGGCTGCGCGGGAGCTGGCGCGCTGGCTGGATGCCAACCCGGTTCGCGGCAACACGCACGCGGTGTTCGGCGCGTTGTCGGACAAGGATGTCGCCGGCATCGTGGGCGCGTTGAGCCCACGCGTCGAACGATGGCACCTGGCCGGACTAGAGGAGGAGTCACCTCGCGGGTTGCCGGTCGCGGAATTGGCGCGACGCGTGCGCGAAGCTTTGCCGGATGCCGCGATCGGCGAACGCCCCGACGTAGCCGCCGCGCTGCACGTCGCGCGCGCCGGCGCAAATGCGGACGACCGCATCCTCGCGTTCGGTTCGTTCTTCGTGGTCGCGGCGGTGCTGCGACCATTGAATTCGTCCGCATGAATGCGTGGCTATAATCGACGCGCCGCTCGCCGCGCAGAGACCGCATCATGGAACCTGCCCTGAAAACCCGCCTGCTGGGCGCCGCCGTGCTGATCGCGCTGGCGATCATCTTCGTGCCGATGTTCTTTTCCGGTTCGCCGCAAAAGGCGCCTGACGACCAGAACGTCAGCCTGAAGATTCCCGACCAGCCCGATGCACAGTTGCAGACCAGGACCTTGAGCGTCGGCGCCGAAAGTGCCAGCGTCAACGACCCGAATCATGTGACAACCGTGGACGTGGACGCCGGCAAGCCTGCACCGTCGCCGCAGGATGTCGCGGTCGCGCCTTCGCAACCCGCGCCGGCCGCGAGTGCGCGCCAGTCTGCGACGGCCGCACCATCGAACGCGCCGGCTTCGAACGAGGCGCCGCCCGCAGCCCCTGTCGCCGAAACTCCGGGCGCCGCCGCGAACGGCGCCTATGCATTGAATCTCGGTACTTACGGCGAGCGCGCAAATGCCGACAAGCTGATCGCCGCGGTGAGCAAGCAGGGGTTCCATGCGCATGGCGAGAGCACGACCTACAACGGAAAGCCAGCCACGCGCGTGGTGGTCGGGCCGTTCGAGAATCGCGCCCTGGCCGAGGCCGAACGGCTGACCCTGAAGAGCCTGCAGCCGAAAGTGCCGATCGCGCTGATGGCGAGCGCAAGCGACCAGGCCGGCGATGCGCCGGCGAGCGCCGTTCCCGCCAACAAGGCCGGCGGCTGGGCCGTGCAACTGGGCGCATTCGGCCGCGAGGGCGACGCCGACAAGATGCGCGATCGCCTGCGCGAACTGGGTTTCGATGGTTACGTGGACAGCATTCCCTCGGGCAAGGGCAAGCTCTATCGAGTGCGCGCCGGTCCGGTCAATCAACGCGCGCGCGCCGAGGACCTGAAAACACAGGTTGCGGCGAAGATGAAGATCAGCGGAATCATCGTCACGCAGAACTGACCGGCGGGGAGCCGACGTGTGAACACGGCCGACATCATCATCCTCGCTGTCCTCGCGCTCTCCCTCCTCTTAGGGATGATGCGCGGCTTCGTGGCCGGGGTGATATCGCTGGTGTGCTGGATCGCGGCGTTCTGGTTCGCATGGATGTTCGGCGACACGCTTGCGGCGTGGTATGGCCAGTGGCTGCACGAGCCGGCCGCGCGCATCATCGCCGGATACCTCACCTGTTTCCTCGCGGTGGTGGTGGCCGGTTCGCTGGTCGGCTGGCTGATGCGCAAGCTGATGCAGGGCGGCGGCTTGTCCGGTGGCGATCGCTTCCTGGGAATGTTGTTCGGCTTCGCGCGCGGCGTGTTGCTGGTTCTGGTCGGCGTCTGGGCGCTCGCTCTCACGGCTGCACCGCGCGAATCCTGGTGGCGCGGTTCGCAACTGCTGCCCATGTTCGCGCAGGGCACCGGCTGGATTTCGCAGCATCTGCCGCAGGACGTCGCGCAATACGTGCAGACCGGCGCCAGGGCCTTGCCGGAGTTGCCGCGCGTACCCATATCGGTCCCGCGGCTGGACCTGCCCGCCGGCGTGTTGCCTTCGGCTTCGTCGACGGCACCTCGCGCGACGGAAGCGCGACCGGATCGCCATCATGGCGACGGTGGTGTGGGACAATAAGCAGGGTCGCCGGATTCCCGCGTGCGCGGGAATGACAAACCTTTCGAGCGAGAGCGCAAACAGTGTGCGGCATCATCGGCATCGTCGGCAGAACCGAAGTGGCGACCGCGCTGTATGACGGCCTGACCGTCCTGCAGCACCGCGGTCAGGACGCGGCGGGCATCGCCACCGTGGATGGCAACCGACTTCGCCTGCACCGCGGACCCGGCCTGGTGCGCGACGTGTTCAGCGCGCAGGACATGCGCGACCTGCGCGGCCACGCCGGCATCGGCCACTGCAGATACCCCACGGCTGGCGCGGAAAGTACCGAGGAAGCGCAGCCGTTCTATGTCAACTCGCCCTACGGCATCGCCTTTGCGCACAACGGCAATTTGATCAACACCCGCGAACTGCAGCGGGAGATGTTCGAGGACGACCGGCGCCACATCAATACCGATTCCGATTCGGAGGTGTTGCTCAACATCCTCGCGCACGAGCTGCAGATCCAGGAGCGTCATGAGTTGACGCCGGATCATCTTTTCAAGGCCGTGGCCGGCGTGCACGCGCGTGCCAAGGGCGGTTACGCCTGTATCGCGCTGATCCTGGACTATGGACTGCTGGCGTTCCGCGATCCGCACGGCATCCGTCCGCTGGTGCTGGGCGAGCGCATGACGCCTACCGGCAAGGAAGTCGCGGTCGCGTCCGAATCGGTGGCGTTCGACATCCTCGGCTTCAAGCGCGTGCGCGACGTGGCGCCGGGCGAGGCGGTGTTCATCGATTTCGAGGGCAACATACACTCGCGCCGCTGCGCCGAGGGTGCGGTGCACGCGCCGTGCATTTTCGAATACGTGTACCTTGCGCGTCCCGATTCGATGATCGAGGACGTCTCGGTGTACAAGGCGCGATTGCGCATGGGCGAGAAGCTCGCGGCCAAGATCCTGCGCGAACGGCCCGATCACGACATCGATGCGGTGATCCCGATTCCCGACACCTCGCGCACCGCGGGCTCGACGCTTGCGGCCGCGATCGGCGTGCCGTTCCGCGAGGGCTTCGTCAAGAACCGCTACATCGGCCGGACCTTCATCATGCCGGGGCAGGGCGAACGCGCGCGTTCGGTGCGGCGCAAGTTGAATCCGATACCGCTGGAATTCCGCGGCAAGAACGTGCTGCTGGTGGACGATTCGATCGTGCGCGGCACCACATCGAAGCAGATCGTGCAGATGGCGCGCGATGCCGGCGCCAACAAGGTGTATTTCGCTTCCGCCGCGCCGCCCGTGCGCTATCCCAACGTGTACGGCATCGACATGCCGGCCGCGGCGGAGCTGGTCGCCAATGGCCGCAGCGTGGAGGAGATCCGCCAGTACATCGGTGCCGATTGGCTGATCTACCAGGACCTCGAGGACCTGCGCGAGGCGGTGGCCGAGGGCAACGAGAAACTCAAGCACTTCGACGATTCGTGCTTTTCCGGTCAATACGTTACCGGCATAGAGCCAGGTTATTTCGAGCAGATCGAGCTGGTCCGGTCAGACGAGGCCAAGGCCCAGCGCCGCACTGCCTGAAAGACTTAGGATCTAGTTGACAATCATTCGCATTCGCATCGAAAATGGGCGCCGCCGAACCGGAAGCCCGTCCATGTACGTCTGCATCTGCAACGCCGTCACCGACCGCGACATCCGTCGCGCCGCTGCGGACGGCGTGGAAACCTACGCGCAACTCCAGGCGTGCACGGGGTGCGGCACATGCTGCGGCTGCTGCGAAATGGACGCGCGCCGCGTGCTGGCCGAAGCCTGCGCCGATACCGCCGGCGCGATGATTCCGCTGGCCGCCTGATTCGTTCTCATTTTGATTCCGTTTTCGTGCGCGGCGCGCACGGCGGTATAGTGCGCACTTCGCATCGACGCGCTCGCGCATCCTGACCGGCGCGCTCGTACAGCCAGGGAGACGATCATGCAGGGCGACGCCAAGGTCATCGAATTCCTCAATCGCGTTCTCTGCAACGAGCTGACCGCGATCAACCAGTACTTCCTGCATTACCGCATGCACGAGAACTGGGGCTACAAGGAACTGGCCGAGCACGAGCGTGCCGAATCGATCGACGAGATGAAGCATGCCGACCGGCTGATCGAGCGCATCCTGTTCCTCGAAGGCCTGCCCAACCTGCAGGATCTCGACAAGCTCCTCATCGGGCAGAACGTCAAGGAAGCGCTCGAATGCGACCTCACGCTCGAGCGGCGCGCGCACCCGATGCTGCGGCAGGCGATCGCGCATTGCGAGTCGGTCGGCGACTAC
>DASXWZ010000329.1:0-7423 GCA_036503375.1 Rhodanobacteraceae bacterium
CTCGGGACTCGGAACTCGGGACTCGGCAACGGCAAGAACAGACGCATAAACACTCCGGGCATTGATGGGATCACCACATGAAAACCAGCGCAGTCGAGAGGCTCGTGATTTCCCACGTTGCGCCATCCGGGCGCTGCGGATATTCAAAATCGTTTCGCAATACGAAATCCGGCTTCACGAGTCCCGAGTCCCGAGTCCCGAGTCCCGCGTTGTATGCAACCGCTTCATGGCCTCGTTGAAATCACCGGCCACGATGCGCGGCAACTCGTCCAGCCCGCGCGCGATCGCGTCCAGCATCGCTTCTTCGTCGACGACGGACGGCTTGCCGAGTACCCATGGCGTGACGCGGTCCTTGTGGCCCGGGTGTCCGATGCCGATGCGCAGGCGATGAAAGGCGCCATGGCCGAGGTGCTCGAAGATGTCGCGCAAGCCGTTCTGTCCGCCGTGGCCGCCGTCGAACTTCAGCCGCACCGCACCCGGAGGAAGATCCAGATCGTCGTGCACCACCAGCATCTCGTCCGGTTCGATTTTCCAGTAGCGCAGCGCGCTGGCCACCGCGATGCCGCTCTTGTTCATGAAGGTGGTCGGCTTCAACAACCACACCTGATCGCTGCCGATGCGCAGGCGAGCGGTTTCCGAGTGCAGCTTGTTTTCGAAACCGAAACGAGCGGCCGCGCCGGATGCCAGCGCATCAACGAACCAGAACCCGGCGTTATGCCGGGTGCGCAGGTGTTCGGCGCCCGGATTGCCGAGGCCGACGATGAGGCGGATGGCGGACATGGGAGGTTGGACAGCCCTGTCGTCATTCCGGACGCCGCGCAGCGGCGATCCGGAATCTGCTCTTTCTGCGCCGGGGACCAAAGCGGATTCCGGGTCCCGTCCGCAATGAAATTGCGGACGGCCCCGGAATGACGAGAGGGTGTACTGCTTTTACTTTTCTTCCTTCTTCGCTGCCGCCGGCTCCGCCGGTGTCGCCGCAGGTGCCGCAGCTTCGGCAGGCGCCGCACCTTCGGCGGCTTCCGGCGCTTCCTCGACTTCCTCTCGGATCTCCTGCGCGGTCACCACCGGGTGATCGTGCTCCTTGCCGAGCTTCAGTTCCGGGATTTCCACGCCTTCCGGCAACTTGATGTCGGAGACGTGCACGATATCGCCGAGTTCCAGTCCGCCCAGGTCGATCTCCAGGTATTCCGGCAGATCCTTGGGCAAGCAGGAGATCTCGATCTCGGTGACATTGTGCGAGATCACCACGCCGGACATCTTGCCGGCCGGCGACTTGTCCTGATTGAGGAAGTGCAACGGCACCTCCACGCGGATCTTCTCGTTCTCGTTGATGCGCAGGAAATCCAGGTGCACCAGTTGCGGCTTGTGCGGATGCTTCTGCACGTCGCGCAGCAGCACTTTCTGGCGATTGCCGTCGATCATCAGGTCGAGAATGGACGAGCTGAACCACTCGTTGCGCGCGGCCAGCGCGAGCGTGTTGTGTTCGAACTGGACGTTCTGCGGCGGCTGTCCGGCGCCGTATACGACGGCGGGCACGTGGCCGGCACGACGCAGGCGGCGGCTCGCACCTTTCCCCTGGTCGGCGCGGCTGGCTCCCGCGATTTCATGGATGGTTGCCATTGCTTGTTACCTCGGTTGCATGATGCCGCCTCGCGGCGACGAAAGAACTTCCCCGCGACCAGGGAAGTTGCTGTGGGAGGAGTGAGGCGGGAGGAGGGAGGCGAAACAGCAACTGCGCCTCCCGCCTCACTCGTCCCCCTCCCGAATCTCAATCAACGTAAAGCGAACTCACCGACTCCCCGTACGCCATTCGGCGCAGGGTTTCCGCCAGCAATTCCGCGACGGACAACTGGCGGATTTTCCCGCACGCGGACGCTGCATCGGACAACGGAATGGTGTCGGTCACCACCAGTTCGTCCATCTGTGAATTCTCGATGTTGCCCACCGCCTTGCCTGACAGCACCGGGTGCGTGCAGTAGGCGACCACTTTTTTCGCGCCGCGCTCCTTCAGCGCGCTCGCCGCAGCGCACAAGGTGCCGGCGGTATCCACGATATCGTCCACCAGCACGCAGATCTTGTTCTCCACCTCGCCGATGATGTTCATCACCGTCGCTTCGTTGGCGCGCGGACGGCGCTTGTCGATGATCGCCAGGTCCGCATCGTCCAACCGCTTCGCCACCGCGCGTGCGCGCACCACGCCGCCGACGTCCGGGCTCACGACGATCAGATCGTCGTTTGCGTAGCGCCGCCAGATGTCGGCCAGCAGCACCGGCGACGCGTACACGTTGTCCAATGGAATGTCGAAGAATCCCTGTATCTGGTCCGCGTGGATGTCCACGGTCAAAACGCGATCCGTGCCGACCACGCCGATCATCTGCGCTGCGACTTTCGCCGTGATCGGCACGCGTGCCGCCCGCAACCGCCGGTCCTGTCGCGCGTAGCCGAAGTACGGAAGTACCGCGGTGACGCTGGCCGCCGAGGCGCGCTTCAGCGCGTCCACCAGCACCAGCAGCTCCATCAGGTTTTCCGCCGAAGGTGCGCAGGTGGACTGCATCACGAACACGTCCTGCTTGCGCACGTTCTCTTCGATCTCGACCTGCACCTCTCCGTCCGAAAATTTTCCGACCAGCGCCTTGCCCATCGGTTCGCCCAGCGCGTGCGCCACGTCGCCCGCCAGTTTGCGGGAAGCGTTGCCGCTGAAAAGCATCAGGCCGGAAGCTGTGTTCATGATTGCCAATCAGCGGTGGTCAAATGACTCGGGACTCGGGACTCGGAAAAGCGTAGCAACCTTTATCGTCATTCCGGGGCCGTTCGCGGCTTCATCGCGAGCGAACGGAACCCGGAATCCATTTTGATCTCACTCGTTTGTCCAAGCAAAATGGATTGCGGTTTTCGCCGGACTGACGGCAAGATCATGGCTGGGGCGGCAGGATTCGAACCTGCGAATGCCGGGATCAAAACCCGGTGCCTTACCACTTGGCGACGCCCCACCGATCACTGATTCTGATACCGCACCAACGCTTGATCCAGTGGCGAAATATCCAGACCTTTCGCAACGATTGCCGTGAACTGCGCGGGGCAGTGCATTGCAACTTCTCGCGCCCTCGTTTCGTCGTCGCATTCCAGAAACACCGCACCGCCGCTGCCGGAGAGCCGCGCAACACCAAAGCCATTCAACCAGTCCAGCGCCGCGGCAACCCGTGGGTATCGCGCGCGAGCGACCGGCTCGAAGGCGTTGTCCGTGATCCCGCCGGAAACAAAGCCCGCAATTGTCGCGGGCGCGGCATTGCGTGTCAATTCAGGCGCTTGGAACAGCTCGGCGGTGGAAACATGCACGTGTGGGTCGAGGATCGCGTACCAGCGCGGAGGCAGCTCCAGCGGCGTCAATTTCTCACCCACGCCTTCGGCCCAGGCGCTGCGGCCGCGCACGAAGACCGGCACGTCGGCCCCAAGCGCCAGGCCGATTTCGGCCAGCCGCGTGCGCGGCATTCCGGTTTGCCACAACGCGTTCAACGCGACCAGCGTGGTCGCCGCATCCGAACTGCCGCCGCCCAACCCGGCGCCGACCGGAATGTATTTGTCCAGGGCGATGTCGACGCCCAGGCGGGTTCCGCTCGCACGTTGCAGCGCGCGTGCCGCACGGACGGCCAGGTCATCTTCCGCAGTGATGGATCCGGAACCTTGCACGCGCACGATTTCGCCGTCCTCTCGCACCCGCAAACGGATCTCGTCGCCCCAATCCAGCAGGCGGAACACGGTTTGCAGCAGGTGATAGCCGTCCGCACGGCGTCCGACGATGCGCAGGAACAGGTTCACCTTGGCCGGCGCGGGCCAGGTGCTCCACCCGTTCACTGGATGCGCCATTGATCGATCAGCAGCCGCACCGTGTACGGCGGTTTGCTCGCGAAAATCTTGCGTGGCAGCGGCGGCTTGCTGTCGGAGTACCAGTCGCGGTACTCGACGCTCCAGCCGTCCTGCTTCAGCAGCGAAGGCAGACCGTTTTCGCCGTAGCCCACTTCGGCCGCGCTGTCGGGCGCGCGCAGGCCGCGCACCCACCAGGTCAATTGTTCCACCGGCATGTGCCAGCCGAATTCATCCATCAACAGGGCTTGCGCGTTGTCGCCGCGGATCGGCAGTTCGCGCAAACCGGTCAGCACCGCGCCGCCAGGATTGCCCTGCAACTGCACGGTCTTGCCGGTCACCGGCGCGCGCAGCTCCAACGAAAAACTGGAGCCATCTGCCTGCCAAGTCAGCGTGCCACTGCCGCCATCATGTCCATCCGACACCGCGAAATGACCGTCGAAATTCCAGGAGGTCCTTTGCGCGAGCATGGCCTCGCGCGAGGTCTGCGCCTGCACCTGCGCGGCGGTGCCGCGCGTGCGCACCGGCGCGCATGCCGCCAGCAACGCGAGCATCGCGACGACGACCGGCAGTCGCGAAATGAAGGCCGCGCGCAGGCTCACGGATGCAGGCGCTCCAGCGCGGCGTGCAGGCTCTTGTTGGAGGGATCGAGCTTGCGCACCTGCGCGAACACCGACTGCGCCTGCTCCTGCTTGCCGCGTTTCCATAGCACCTCGCCCAAGTGCACGCCGATATCGGCGTCCCTGCTCTTGTCCCAGGCACGGCGCAGCGTCTGTTCGGCTTCGTCCAGGTGACCGAGCCGGTATTGCAGCCAACCCCAGGAATCGATGATGGCGGGTTCTTGCGGCTTCGCCTTCAACGCCTTCGTGAGCAATTGCGTGGCTTCGTCCAGATGCTGGTCGGAATCGGCGAGCGTGTAGCCGAGCGCGTTCATGGCCTCGACGTTGTCCGGCTTCAGTGCCAGCACGCGGCGCAGGTCGGCGATCGCGGCCTGCGCATCGCCGGCTTCGGCCTCGGACAGGCTGCGGCCATAGAGCAATTCCTCGTCGTCCGGCAGCGCGTGCAGGCCGCGGTCGTAGACATCGATCGCAGCCTTCCGGTCGCCGGCGCGCACGTACAGTTCCGCATCCAGCTCGTAGGCGCGACGCAGTGAATCCGGATCATCGACATAGTCCTGCTGGAGGCCGCGCGCAATCTGGTGCGCATCATCGTGGCGACCGGCCTTGTCGATGAGCACCGCGCTGCGCGCCTGCGCATCGAAGGCGTGCTCGTCGTCAGCCGACACCTGCGCATACCATTCCAGCGCTTCGCTGTCCTTGCCGACCAGCTCGGCGAGCTGACCCAGCAGGAACGCGCTGTCCTGCCGCACGTCATCCGGCGCGCGCTTCAATTGCGAATAGAGTGTCGCCAGCAACGATTTGTCGTTGGCACGCGCGGCAAAGGCGACGCGCGCGGTCCAGGTCTGCGCATCCTGCGGTCCGCCGGCCAGCACGCGCTCGGCACCTCTGTCGTCGCCATCCTGCGCCAACAGGGCGGCATAGGCCATGCGCAAATCCGCGTCTTTCGGATTCTTCGTTATCGCGTGGGCAAACAGCGCCTTGGCACCGGCGCGATCGCCCGCCGTCAATTTCATCTGTGCCGCCCATGTCAGGCTGGGCGCGCCGCCGAAGCGCTTCACCGCGACATCGGCGAGCCGTTGCGCGTAGGCATGGCGACCGAGCTTCTCTCCCAGTTGGCTGAAGGCGACCCACAGTTTTTCGTCGGCCGGCATTTTCGACGGTGGTGCGAGCGACTCCAGCAATGCACCCGCCAGCGCGGGATCGCGCGCCTGCAGCAAGGCGTGGCCGAAGTCCTTCCAGTCGTCGACCTTGTTCGACGCAAGCAATTTCGCGAATTGGGCCTGCGCGTCTTCGCGGTGGCCTTGCAGCATCGCGAGCTGCGCCCGTGCCGATGCCAGTTCGCGCGCGGGCGCGCCCAATGCCTGCCAGCGCGCCAGCGAAGCCGATGCGCCGGGCTCGTCCTGGATCGCCAGGTTCAATTCCACCGCACGCTGCGCGATCTTCGGATCCTCGGAATGCGCGGCCGCCTGTGCGTAATTCGCCGCCGCGGTTTTCGCGTCTCCATGCTGCAGCGCGAACTCCGCGGCCAGCACCTGCGCGGAGACGTCCTCGGCCGGCTGCGCCGGGAGATTCAAGGTGTGCAGCGGCTGCTTGTCCCCGGACGTCCTCTGCGGCGTACTGGCGCAGCCGGCCAGCAGCAACGCGATGACCGCCAAAACACCACCCAGCTTGAAGTTAAAATACCGCATCCGCACACTAGCTCCCGACTTCACGACCGCGCGAGGCTCAAGCTTAGCCGGTCGCACGATCCTTCATCATGCCGCTCATCGCACTCGGGTTGAACCACCTCACCGCGCCGGTCGCCCTGCGCGAACAGGTAGCGTTCGACCCCGAGAACACGCCGCCGGCCTTGAGCGCGCTCGCCGCGCAGGGCGGCGTCGAGGAAGCGCTGATCCTGTCCACCTGCAACCGCACCGAGTTGTACTGCAGCGTCGGTGAAGGCGCAGAGGATGCGCCGCTCGAGTGGCTGCACCGGCATCATCGTTTGAATCCGGGCCGACTGGACGAGTTCCTCTACCGCCACGAGGAGGACGCCGCGGTGCGGCACATGTTCCGCGTGGCAACGGGACTGGATTCCATGGAGCTGGGCGAGCCGCAGATCCTCGGCCAGGTGAAGGACGCCTGGCGCATCGCGCACGACGCCGGAACCCTGCACGCGCCGATGGATCGCCTGTTGCAGAACGCCTTCGCGGTGGCCAAGCGCGTGCGCACCGATACCCGCATCGGCGCGGCGCCGGTTTCCGTCGCCTACACCGCGGTGCGCCTGGTGGAGCGCGCCTTCACCGACCTGCGCGAAGCCTGCGTGCTGTTGATCGGCGCGGGCGAGACGATCGAACTTGCCGCGCGCCACCTGGTCGAGCGCCAGGTGCGGCGGCTGATCGTCGCCAACCGCAATGTCGAAAATGCGCGCGCGCTGGCCGAGCGCTTCGGCGGTTACGCGATCCCGCTTTCCGACCTGCCGTTGCACTTGGCCGAAGCCGACATCGTGCTTTCGGCCACGGCCAGCCGCGAACCGGTGTTGACGCGCGCCATGCTGGAAACGGCGGTGAAGGCGCGCCGGCGCCGGCCGATGTTCCTGTTGGATTTGGCCGTGCCGCGCGACATCGAAGCCGACGTGGCGCAACTTCCCGATGTGTTCCTTTACACCATCGACGACCTGAAACAGGTCATCGATGCCGGCCAGCGCTCGCGCGAAAACGCCGCGCGCGAAGCCGAAGCGATCATCGAACTGCAGGTCGAGCGCTATCTCGCCTGGCGCCGTGCGGCGCTGCTGGACCAACCCCTGCGCGCGTTCCGCGCCGAAGCCGAAGCCCAGCGCGACCAGGTGCTGGCGCGCGCGCGGGAGATGATCGCCAACGGTCGCGATCCGGCGGAAGCTTTGGAATATCTGGCGCACACGCTGACCGGGAAACTGCTGCACGCGCCCAGCGTGCGCCTGCGCG
>DASXWZ010000330.1:0-2336 GCA_036503375.1 Rhodanobacteraceae bacterium
TGCCTGAGGATGTGGCGAACCATGTCGCCGCGCGCGTGGCCACGGCGGATCCGTCCCGTGAATTGCAGATCGCCATCGCACTGCCGATGCGCAATCGCGACCAACTCGAACAACTGATCCGCGACATCTACGATCCGTCGAGCCGTCAATATCGCCACTATCTTTCCGCCGCGCAGTTCACCGATCGCTTCGGCCCGACCCGGGCGGACTACATGAAAGCGGTGCAATTCTTCTCGAAACACGGGCTGGCGATCACGCACCTTGCCGCCAACCGTTACCTGATCGAGGGCACCGCGAACGTCGGCGCGCTCGCACGCATGCTGCACGTCGAGTTCGGCCTCTATCAGCGTCCGGGCGAGAATCGCCGCTTCGTCGCTCCCGATCGCGAACCGACACTGGATCTGGACGTTCCCGTACTCGGCATCATCGGCCTGGACGACGCGAATCCGCCGACGAACCGTCTGATGTTGCAGCAATCCACGAGCGCCGCGAGATCCGGTTCTGGACCCAGCGGCTGGTTCCTCGGCAGCGACATGCGCGCCGCCTATTACGGCGATGTCCAGTTGACCGGCGCGGGCCAATCGGTCGGATTGATGGAGCTCGGGCCTTACGATCCGCAAGGCGTGGAGACCTATTTCGCGAAGTTCGGCCCGCCGCTCACCACCGCGGTTGTTCCCGTCTCAACCGACGGCGGACCGGCGACTTGTTCGAGCAAATGCAATGACGGCGAACAGGATCTCGACATCGAGTACGCGATCGCAATGGCGCCCGGTCTTGCGCAGGTGCAGGTGTATGTCGGGCGTTCGCCGGAAAGCGTGCTCAACCGCATGGCCAGCGACAATACCAGCGCGCAATTGAGCACTTCATGGGGCTGGCAGGAAAACAGCGCCGACGATCCGATCTTCATGGAGATGGCCGCGCAGGGACAGACGATGCTGACGGCCAGCGGCGATTACTCCTCCCTGCGCGCGAGCGGTCCGTGGCCGGAAGAGAGCGCCTACATCACTGGTGTTGGCGGCACGGATCTGCAGACGAGTACACCGGGTGGCCCATGGTCGGGGGAGACCGGGTGGTCGGGCAGCGCGGGGGGTCCGTCCGTGGACAGATCCATCACCATTCCGATCTACCAGCGTCCTTTCATCAATGCGCAGAACATGGGCTCGCGCCGCCTGCGCAACGTTCCGGACATCGCGGCTGCCGCAAGCTCGTTCTATCTCTGCGACAGTTTCGGTTGCAGCGGCGGCAGCGCCGGCACCAGTTTCGCCTCGCCGATCTGGGCTGGATTCATCGCGCTCGCCAATCAGGAGGCCAACTCGCGTGGGCTTCCGCGCATCGGCTTCCTGAATCCGCTCGTGTATCACATGGGGCGGAACGCCGACTATCCGGATATCTTCCACGATGTGGTCAGCGGCAAGAGCGGCAAGTACACGGCCGTGACGAGCTACGACCTGGTGACCGGCCTCGGCAGCCCGCAAGGTTCCAGCTTCATTGAATCGCTGCTGCAGCAGGTTTCGAACTGATCCGGCACTCCGGTGATGGGGCGTGGCCGATGCACACATCGGCCACGCGTTTCCTGACGGCGTGAGTTGGCGGAGACGCGTGGGCCATGCCCGGCAAAACCTACACCCACGTAGACGTGTTCAGTCCGCGCCCGTACAGCGGCAACAGCCTCGCCGTTTTCCTCGACGCGGCAGGCATCGATGGCGCGCAGATGGCCGCGATCACGAAAGAGCTGCGGCATTTCGAATCCATTTTCCTGCAGCCGTCCACCGAGGATCCGCGCACCTGTTCGGCGCGTGTGTTCGATCTCAACGAAGAACTCGATTTCGCGGGCCATCCGTTGATCGGCGCGGCATGCGCGCTGCACGATTCGCGGCGGGCGGCGGACCGGGAGAACTGGATATTCCGTTTGAAGACGCGGACAGTCACCGTCGCAACAGAGCGACGGAGCGCGGGACGCTATTTCGCGGTGCTGGATCAGGGACCGGCGGAATTCCTCGGCGCACCGGAGCCGTCACGCCTGGCAGAGATCGCCGCGTGGTTTTCGCTGGATGCCGATGATCTCGACGAAACGCTGCCGCCGGAAATAGTTTCCACCGGTTTGCGTTATCTCGTCGTGCCCCTGCGCGGCGATGCGCTGACCCGCGCACGCATCGCCATACCGGATCTGGAGCGGAAACTCGCCGGAATGGGCGCGCAGTTCGCATACCTGTTGGACACCGGGCAACTCGAGGCCCGGCACTGGAACAACGACGGCGCGATCGAGGATGTCGCCACGGGGAGCGGCGCGGGTTGCGCCGCCGCGTACCTGCGCAGGCACGACCGGATCGGCGATG
>DASXWZ010000331.1:0-7867 GCA_036503375.1 Rhodanobacteraceae bacterium
ATCGTGAGGCGGCCTTCGAGCGAGAGGAGGCGCATGTTCGAAATCGGAAGGCGGAAGGCGGGAGGTGGGAGGCGGGAGGTGGGAGGTGGGAGGTGGGAGGTGGGAGGCGAAGAAGCCTAACAGCGCCCCTGTTTTTGACGCCTCCCTCCTACCTCTTCACGCCTCACACGCCTGTCGGAATCCCGTACCGCTCCATCCGCCTGTACAACGCCTGCCGCGACAGGCCCAGCGCCTGCGCGGCGCGGCTGATCACGCCATTCGCGTTGCGCAGCGCGGTCTCCACCGAAGCCTGCGAAGGTTCGTCCAGGTTGCGCGCAGCGGCCGTCGCGGAGTGTTGCGGCAGGTTCAACTGCACGGGCGTGATCATGCCCCCATCGCCCGCCAGCAGCGCCGCGCGTTCGATCGCGTTCTTCAGTTCGCGCACGTTGCCCGGCCACGCATACGCCAGCAATGCTTCGCGCGCGGCGTCGTTCAACTGCGCGCGACCGGCGACGAAATGTTCGGCCAGCGGCAGGATGTCGTCGAGGCGATCGGCCAGCGACGGCACGTCGACCTCGATCACGTTCAAGCGGTAGTACAGATCCTCACGAAACGTGCCGGTGCGGATCATCGCCTTCAGGTCGGCATTGGTCGCGCTGATCACGCGCACCTTGACCTTGCGCGTGCGTCCGGAACCCAGTCGCTCGAATTCGCCGGTCTCGATCACGCGCAGCAGTTTCACCTGGCCGGGCAACGGCAGCGTGCCGATTTCGTCGAGGAACAGCGTGCCGCCGTCGGCCAGCTCGAAGCGGCCTTCGCGCGCGCGCGTTGCGCCGGTGTAGGCGCCGGCTTCGGCGCCGAACAGTTCCGCTTCGACCAATTCGGACGGCAGTGCGCCGCAGTTGACCGCGACGAACGTCTTGTCGCGCACCGCGGAATTGAAATGCACGATCTGCGCGATGCCGTCCTTGCCTGCGCCGTTGGGTCCGGTGATCAGCACCGGCACGTCGGCGCGTCCGACGCGGCAGGCCAGCTCCACCGCGCGACTCATGCCTTCGGACGAAAACACCAGCCCGCGCAGGTCGTATTGCGCGGCCAGCTCCTCGCGGCGGCGCGCGCGTTCCGCACGCGCGTGCGCGGCGGCGCGCGAAGCTTCCGACAGCTCCAGCATGTTCTCGACCGTGGTCAGCAATTTGGCGTCGTCCCAGGGCTTGGCGAGGTAATCCGCCGCGCCCGCCTTCACCAGTTCCACCGCGCTTTCCAGGTGCGTCCACGCGGTCAGCAGGATCACCGGAAGATCCGCGTAACGCTTGCGGATCGCTCGGAAGAGATTCGCGCCTTCCTCGCCGGAAGTCGTGTCGGCGGTGAAGTTCATGTCCTGGATCACGACATCCACGCGCTCGCGCGACAGCCGCGCCAGGCCGTCCTCGGGCGTGTGCGCCACCAGCGGGCGGACCTCATGCAGCGACAGCAGCAGCGACAACGCTTCGCCCACCGCCGGGTTGTCGTCGATGATCAGAACGGTGCGCATGGACTTGGCATGCATGCGGACATGGATGCGCCCCCGCGGAAAAGGGTTGCAATCATACCGTCCGGGTCGCGACCACGGGCGGAACGGCCGCCGCGCGCAGCGCAGGATGCAGCACCGCGAGTTGCCCCAGCATCCACAACGCGAGTGCGCCGATCGGCAGATAGAAGAACGGCAGGTGCGGCAATTCGTAGAACTTCATCAGCGTGAGGTTGATCGCGACCGCCAGGATGGTGCCCGGAACGATGCCGAAGGTGACGATCAGGAAATTCTCGGTCTGGAAATACGTGAGGATGTCGCCGCGCGTCGCGCCCAGCGCGCGCCGGACGCCGATGGTGCGCGTGCGCTGCTGCACCCAGAAACTGGCGAGTCCCGTGATGCCCAGTGCGGTGACGAACAACAGGCCGAGCGCGGAGGCGATCAGCAGGCCGATCATGGTGCGATCGCGGCGGAAGTAATCGGCACGCAACTGTTCGAATGTTTGCGGATTGCGCAGGATGCGGTTGCCGTCCAGTCGATCGAGCACGGCGGCCGCATCCCTCAGCGCACGTTGACGCTGGCCCGGACCGGTGCGCAGCACGTACTCGACATCGCGCGTGTCGAGCCGCATCGGGAACAGCGTGCTGTACTCGTTGTCGCCGCCCGTTGAAACCGATGGACGCTGCAGGTGATCGACGACACCGACGATGCGCGCCGGGCTGTTGCCGGGATAAATCGGCTTGCCCAATGGACTTTGACCCGGGAACAGACGTTCGGCCAGGGCGCGGGTCACGATGGCCGCCGGCACGTGGTCTATGCCGGCATAACCGTGCGCACTGTCGACGGAGATGTATTCTTCCGGCAGGAAGTCGCGTCCCGCAAGCAAATGCAAACCCAGCGCGTCCAGTTCGCCGGGCGAACCGTCGAAGGCGGTGGCGACGAGGCGGCTCGGCCCTTGCGCCACGGTCGCGATGCCGTTGCCCCAATCGTTGCCGTTGAACGGCAGCGCATCCACCGCTGCGGCGGCCTTCACGCCGGGAATCGCGCGCAGCGCGGCGAGATCGGCGGTGTGCCGCGCGATGAGATCGCCCGATTCCTGCAAATCGAAATTCTCGATCATCGCCAGTTCGTTCTCGGCGACGCCGCTGGGCGCGCTCGTCAGCGCGACGCGCTGCGCGATCATGAACACCACGTTGCAGACGATCGCGCAGGTGAACGCCACCTGCAGCATGAGCAGCAAAGTGGTCAGCTTGTGATGATTGAGCGTGGCGAGGATCGGACGCACTTGCATGAGGGTTCCTTTGCGATCACCCATGATCACCGGAATCAAACAGCGGCCAGGGAGTTCTCGGCCGTGGATGGCGGTCTTGGCCGCACTTCAAAATTTCACGACGCTTTCAATTGCAAAGCCGGCGGCACGTGACAGGCGCGCCATGCGGGCAGAAGTCCCGCCAGCAGGCTGGTGATGATCGCCAGAGTCAGCGTGCCGCACAGCATCGCCAGATCCATTTGCGCCAGATGCGCATAGCCTTCCGGCCGCTGGCGCACGCTCCACAAGCCGGCTTGCGCGATCAGCAAACCCAGCGCGCCGCCGGCCACGCCGATCAGCGCGGACTCGATGCCGAATTGAATGAAGATGTCCCGCCGCCGCGCACCCATTGCGCGGCGCACGCTGATCTCGCCGCCCCGCCGCAGGAATTTGGCCAGCAGCAGCGCCGTGATGTTCACCATGCAGACGAACAGGAAACCCAGCGCCAGCCAAGCCTGCATGCGCACGTCTTCCGGAACGACCCGCTCGTGCGCCAGCCAGTCCATCAAGCCGAACAGTTGCGCATGCACCGGCCGCGGCAAGCGGCCGTGCGATTGCTGGTCGCGCCAGTAGTCGGCGAGAAACGCACGGTATGCATCTGCCTTGGCGCGGCTGTCCAGTTGCGCCCAGAACTGCAGCCAGAGGCAGTGATCGCTCTGCCGGTCGTCACCGCCGCTCCCCCAGCAGGACAGATGCCCCTTGAAATTGAATTTCAGTTCCAGGGCGGTCTGCAAGGGAAGGAAAACCTGGTCGGCGGCTCCGAAGATCCGCTCGCCCGCCTGCTGGTAGAACGCAGGTTGCGGATGCCAGTCGTCCAGCACGCCGATTACGCGGAAATCGGTGTCGTTCAGCCGCACGGTGCGACCGATGGCGGAGGCGTTGCCGAACAGCTTGCGCGCCACGCCGGCATTGAGCACGACCACGCGTGCATGCGTGTCGTCCTGCGCGGTGGTCCAGCCGGAGCCGGCGCGGAAGGGCACGTCGAACATCGCGAAGAAATCCGCACTGGCGAATTCGCCGGGTTCGAAGAACGGATGGGAATCCGCGCCCGGCGGATGCATCACCATCTGGCCCGCCGACATCGCGGCTTGCCTGTCGGCGCGCTGCGCACGCAAGAGATTCACCGCGTCAGGCCAGGTCAAGCCGTCCGGCAGGTCGTCGGCGCCCTGCCCCGCGCTGCTGCGCGACAACGGACGCGGATCGATCATCGGCGCATACAGGTTTCCGCTCCGCCCCGGCAACGGATCGTCCGTCATCACGTGCAACACGGTGAGCATGGTCATGCTGGCGCCGATACCAAGGCCGATCGCCAGCACCATCAGGCCACTGAGTACGGGGGAGCGCTTCAGGCTTCGCAGGGCAAGGGCGAGGTAGTAACTCAACATGCTTTTGCTCCCCATTTTTCGTTCGTCATTCCGGCGAAATCCGGATTCCATTTGCTGCCGGTTGCCGGAGCAAGATCAAGATGGATTCCGGATCGCGGCTTCGCCGCAGCAGGAACGACGCCGTGGCTGTCTCGCGAATCCCGATTACCGGTCCCGATTACCGATTTCGTTTCACACCGTCCTGGTCGCCACCACCGGCGACACGCGCGAGGCGCGCAGCGCCGGTGCCAGCGCCGCGCCCTGCCCCAGCAACAGCAACAGCACCGCGCCGCCTGCCAGGTACGCCAGCGGCAAACGCGCCATGTCCACGTGCAGGATCATCCACAGATTGATCGCCAGCGCGAGCAGGACGCCCAGCGCCATGCCGGCGCTGCTGATCAGGAAATTCTCGGTGAGGAAGTAGCCGAGGATGTCGTGGCGCGTCGCGCCCAGCGCGCGCCGGATGCCGATCTGCTTGCGCCGTTCTCCGACCCAGAAACTGGTGAGTCCCACGATGCCGGCGCCGGTGATCACCAGCAGCACCGCGCAGATGATGCCCATCAGGATCGCCATGCCGCGGTCGCTGTCGTAGGCGCGGTGACGGATCTGCGCAAAACTCAGCACCCCGTCTTCGGGATCGATGATGCGCATCCGGTTCTGCGCGAGCAGCGCCTTGCGCGCATCGCGCATCGCGGCGGCGAGCCGGCCCGGCTTGGCGCGCACGATGTAGTAGGTGCCGCCCTGGTTGTCGAGCCGCCGCGGCCACAGCATGTCCTGGTAGGCGTAGTCGCGCGACCAGGTATCCACCTCCTGGCGCTGCAGTCGCTCGACGATGCCGACGATGGTCATCGGCGTGGTGCTCATCGTGTAGAACGTCTTGCCCAGTGCCGAGCCGTCCGGATACAGCTTGTCGGCCAGCGCCTTGCTGACGATCGCCACCGGCGGCGGCTTGCTGTCGTTCTCGCCCATCGGGACGATCTCGTCCGGCCGGAAATTGCGTCCCGCGATCAATGTCACACCCAGCGTATCGATCAGATGTTCGTCGCTGATATAAACCGATGCGTCGGTGGTCTTTTCCACCTGTTCGGGCGTCATGGTGATGAAATCGTCCCAGCCGCCGCCGCGCAGCGGATAGGAATTCGAGGGCGCGGCATCGCGCACCGAAGGCAACTGGCGCAGCGCGGCGAGATCGGACTGGATCTGCGAATCGATCTGATGGTCGGATGACTGATCCGCCCACTGGCTGTCGACCACGAACAGGTTGGCTTCGTCGACGCCGGTCGGCTCGGACAGATGCGCCAGGCGCTGGTGGATGATGAACAGCGCATTGCAGACGATCGCCAGCGTGAGCGCGATCTGCAACGCGATCAGCACGGTGCCGGCCCGGTGACGGCGCAACGCGGCAATGATGGGCTGGATCTGCATGCCGGACCTCAATTGGTTTTCAGGTGCCAGGCCGGCTGCACCTGAGCGGCGCGCCAGGTGGGATAGAAAGCGGCCAGTACCGTCGCGAGGACGGCGACCGCGAGGGTCAGCGCGACCAGCGACAAGTCCACGTGCGCCAGCCGTGCGATCTGCGGCTTGAACAGCAGGCCCACGCCGGAGACGCCCGCGGCGGTGAGCAGCAGCCCCAGCAGGCCACCGGTCAAACCGACGACCGCTGCCTCCATCAGGAACTGCATGTAGATCTCGCGTCGCGATGCCCCCAGTGCACGGCGCACGCCGATTTCGCCGGCGCGGCGCAGGAACTTGGCGAGCAGCAAGCCGATGGTGTTGACCAGGCAGATCGCCAGGAAGCCCAGCGAAACCAGCAGGGAGATGCGGCTCTCCGGCGGCACCACCTTCCGGTATTCGAGCCACTGCGTGACGTCGCGCAGGCGCACGTTGGGTGCCCAGCCGAAACGGCCGGCGCGCTGCTGGTCGGAGGCATAGCCTTCGAGGAAACCGCGATAACGCGCGACGTCGCCGGCATTGACCAGTTCCACCCACGGGTCGATCCAGACGCAATTGCTGTGCAGGTAGTTGTCCCAGCCGCTGATGTCGTTCACTTTCCCGCGGCAACTGTTGTTGCCGTTGGTGCGGATCTGCAGGTCCACCGCGCGGGTGAACGGGATGTAGAAATCCGCGGGCTCGTCGAAGCCGTTCTCGCCGAACAGCGAGAAGAAACGCGGCAGCGGATTCCAGTGCCGCGTGACGCCGACGATACGATAGTCATGGCCGCCGATTTCGATCTCGCGGCCCAGGCTGTTGGCGCCGCCGAACTGCCGGCGGTTGAACTCTTCGCTCAGCACCACCACCGCCGCGCGCGCATTGTCCTGCCCGATATCCCAGCCGCTGCCGTAGCGGAACGGCACCTCGAACATGGGGAAGAAATCGCCGTACACCGCGTAACCATTCCCCTTCACGGGCAGGCTGCCGTTCCCGCCGGGGAGCACCGGCAAGCCGACCGGGTAGAGCAACGTCTGCCGCTTCGCCGCGTGCGCGCGCATCAGCGCCATCGCATCCACATAGTTCAAGGCTTCCGGCGGTTCGCCTTCCAGGTTCTGCTGCGGTCCCCAACTGTCGATCTGCGGCGTGAAGAGCTGCGAGGACTTGTCCGGGATCGGATTGCCCGACACAGCGCGGAACACCGAGTACGTGATCATGGATGCGGCCACGCCGAAGCCGATCGCGATCACCATCAATGTAGTGAGCGCCGGATTGCGCTTGAGGCTGCGAATTGCGAGATCGAGGTAATAGGCGAACACGGGTTACACCGTTCTGGTCGCCACCACCGGCGGCACGTTGGCGGCGCGACGCGCGGGCGCGAACACCGCGGCCTGGCCCAGCGCCATCACCACCGCCACGCCGGCCAGCACGTACAGCACCGGCATGCGATCCATCTCGTATCGCTGCATCAGCCACAGGTTCAGGCCGACCGCGAGGATGATTCCCGCGATCGCGCCGCCGCCGGCGATCAGCAGGTTCTCGGTCTGGAAGTACCGCAGGATGTCGATCTTGCGCGCGCCCAGGGCACGACGCACGCCGATCTGCTTGTGCCGTTGGCCCACCCAGAAACTGGTGAGGCCGACGATGCCGGCGCCGGTCACCGCCAGCAGGATCACGCAGATCACGCCCATCAATATCGCCATGCCGCGGTCGGCCTTGTAGGCGTTCGCGCGCAGATCGGCGAAGGTGCGGATGCCGTTGTGTTCCGCACTGTCATCGATCACGCG
The DNA here is from genome assembly GCA_036503375.1 of Rhodanobacteraceae bacterium. Lineage (GTDB taxonomy): Bacteria > Pseudomonadota > Gammaproteobacteria > Xanthomonadales > Rhodanobacteraceae > 66-474. Next base: position 7,375 of record DASXWZ010000331.1, read on the forward strand.
CATGGGATTGGCGGCGAACAGGGCCTCGCGCGCTTCCTTCATCGCAGCCTGCAGCCGTCCGGGTTTTGCGCGCACCAGATAACGCGAGAAATTGGCGTTTAGCCGAACCGGCTCCATCACCGAGTACCACACGAAATCCTTCGCCCACGACTGTACGCTCGGGACCTGCAGGCGCGCGACCACGCCGACGATCGTCGCGGGACTGGTGTTGTCGGACAGGTACACCGCCTTGCCGACGGCATCGCCCTTGGGAAAGAGCTTGTCGGCCAGCGCCTGGGTGACGATGATGATCGGAGGATTGTCCTTGTCGCGAAAACCGCGGTTCCGCACGTCCGCTGAAGTGAACGCGCGGCCGGCAACCAGTTGCAACCCCATCGTGTGCAGCATCTGCTCGTCGCCGAAATAGAACGCGGCACTCGCGGTTGAATGTTCCTGCTTCGGCTTGAGGCCCACGCCGTTGACCCAACTGCTGTTGATCAGCGGCAGCGAGTTG
>DASXWZ010000332.1:0-3016 GCA_036503375.1 Rhodanobacteraceae bacterium
GGTGTCCTCGGCAAGCTTCGACTTTTTCCTGTGCGCCCGGAGAAAACACGAGTAGGCGATGCGATAAAGCCACGTGGAGAACGCCGCCTCGCCGCGGAACTGGTCGAGTTTGCGCCACGCGAGCAGAAACGTCTCCTGCGCCAGATCGTCGGCGGCCGCGGCATCGCCATGCAGCAATCGGCGTAGCTGGGCGCGCACCATGCCCTGGTGACGTCGCAACAATTGCTCGAAAGCATTGCGATCGTCGTTCAGCCGGACACGCGCCACCAGCGCGCAGTCGATGCGCGCCTCGGCGGCGCTGTCAGCCACGCATGCCACCGCGCCGGTTCAACCACCAACTGGCGAGATAGCCAAACCCGATCATCAGCGGCAACAGGCCCAGTCCCCAGAGGCTGGCAATGCCAAGACCATTGTCGAAATGCCCCGGCAAGGCGGCGAACATTGCCATCAGGCCGACTCCGGCGCCGATCAGCACCAGCGCGCGGCGCCGTTCGGAGTATTCCACGCGGGGTTCCACCAGCAGTTGCGGCGCCAGCTCCACGCCTTTCTCGGCCAGTTGCAGCAGGGTGCTGTAACGCGCCTGTGTCTGCAGATAACGATAGCGAAGGAAAATGAGCACGATAAGCGTCGGCCCGAGGAACAGCACGAGCGGGATGAAAATGGAAGGATCCATGATCTTGCTCCTGTGGATGTGGATGGATGGATGGAGTCGATCGGTAACCGCGTTCTTCCGGGCGGATCAATCGCACAAGGCGATGTTCTTCGAGCGCTGGTCGATCATGACGACGAAATGCTGGAGTGCATGCGCTCCCACCAGGAGTTCCGGATACCGATCCGATACGCGAACCTGCACGTTTGAAAGGCTGGCCCCGCCGATCCGGACGGGCCCGCGAATCGTCGAGCGCATGGTCTCGATCCGCGAATTGGTGAGCCGGCCCGATCCCGCCTGCTCCAGCGGGGCGTTCGAAACGCGCTGGAACAGCGACCTGGGCAAGACGAATGTCACGTTGGCGCCGGTGTCGAGATTCCCCTCGGTTCGCAGGTTGCCGATGGAAACCGGTACGCGGAAGGCGCGGTCGTACCTGAGCACGTTTGCGTCTGCCGGTGGGAGCGACAGCTTGCGGCTGAACGACAAAGTTCGCTCAGGGTAGTTGATGACCATCAGGCCATCCGCAAAGAAATCCCGACCGATGATTCCGGAGAGCGCCGCATCCGGCGACATCCGGCCGTTGTAGTCCCGGGTGATGACGTCCAGGTTTTTTCTCGACAAGTCGCCGAGTTCCAGGGAGTCGAGGTGCACCGTCGCGACCTGCGCTGTTTGCACATCATCCGAGGTAGTTGTCGGCTTTCCTGCCTTGAGGTGGAGTGCGGCGACCAGGCTCGCATCGGCGCGACCCCATCCGCTTGCGCCGGTGTCCACGGCGAATCTGAAGGGACCACGACCATTGACCCGGGCCTGGACGTATATCCTGCCGTCCACGACATCGAACGGGATCCTCGATTCGAAATCCTTTTCCGTGGCGCCTGCGAGCCTGCAGACGCCGGACTCGAAAGCACGAGCATCGCCGGCACTCGCGAGCCCGGCGCCTGCGGTCGAAGCAGAAGCGGCGAACGCAAACAGTAGCGATCCGACGAAAACGGTCGCGCAGCAGCATTTCATCGTTGAGGCCTTCGATGGGATTCAACGATTGGATGCAGGTAACCGCAAAAATGGATTCAACCCCCGCCATGTGAGTACCTGGGAACAGGACCGGAACCATCACTGTCGTTCGGGCCACTGGCGAGAAAGCCCCGGACCGAACCCGGAACGCAGCCTCTCACCGGACCCACGACCAGGGTCGCCGGCCTTGCTGAAAAATGAAGCCGCTTGCTCGCCCGCCGCCGGCTGGCTTTACCTTTCGATCATCAGGCCGTCCTTCACCGCGCCGTAGGCGTCGAGGTAGCCAGCGATACGGTTCCAGGCCTGCCGGTATTCCGCGCGTTGTTCCGGCGTGGTCGCGGGATCGGCCAGCGCGCGCGGCAGGTCGATCAGGCGCAGCTGCGGCTCGATTTCCATCCACAACGGAATCGCCTCGGCCTTGCCGACCCGGAACACGTGCGGATGCACTTCGACGAAGGTGAACTTCGCCAGGATGCCTTCGCGGTTGTCGTCGATCGGTTTGGAATGCCGCGCGACCAGATTGCCCATGCAATAGATCACCCATTTGTCGCCGATCTTCTGCATCGGCTGGATCACGTGCGCGTGATCGCCGAGAATCAGGTCGACGTCCGGGGAGGCGAGCAACTGCTTCGCCTGCGCCAGTTGCGCCGGGGTGGCGAGGTGCTCGTATTCGGTGCCCCAGTGCAGCGACAGCACCACGATGTCGGCGCCCTGCTGCTTCGCGCGTCGCGCATCGGCAAGGATCTTCTGCACGTCGATGGGATTCACCGACCACGGCTTGTCCGCGGGCGGCACGTGCCCGTTGAAACCGTAGGTGTAGGCGAGTTGCGCGACATCGACGCCGTTCGCCAGCGTGGTGATCAACGGCGTTTGCGATTCCTGCTGATTGCGTGCGCTGCCGGCGTGCTTCAGGCTCGCCTTGTCGAGTTCATCCAGCGTCCGCACGATGCCGTCGAAGCCTTGGTCGAGCGAGTGGTTCGAGGCCGTGGTGCAGGTGTCGTAGCCGTCGTCCTTCAATGCTTCGAGCACCTGCGGCGGTGCGTCGAAATCCGGGTAGCCGGCGAACGGACCTTGCGGCGGCGCCAGCGGCGTTTCCAGTTCGCAGATCGCGAGATCCGCCGCGCGCACGTCCGGTGCGATCGCGCCGAGGATGTCGCCGAAGTCGTACCCGGTTTCGCCTTTCGCCGCCGCATCCTGCTGCGCCTGGTCGGTGAGCGGCGGATGGATCAGCACGTCGCCCGAGCCGAGCACCGTGGCCGTGCGCGGCACGAATCCCGGCGGGTTGGACGTGCCCGGCGTGACGGTCGCGACGTTCGCCGCGCACGCGGTGAACGCCAGCATGCACAGCGACAGCAG
>DASXWZ010000333.1:0-4173 GCA_036503375.1 Rhodanobacteraceae bacterium
TGGCCCGTCGAGGTCAGCTCGTCGTAAGTGGCCCGGCGGCGATTGCCGGAATGGTATTGGGTGGCGCGGTAGGCCGAGATCAACAACGCCTCGTCCGACAGCGGCTTCGTGCCGGTGAGCGCATCGGCCGTGGCTTTTGCGCTGCCGAGGACTTCTCTGTAATACCCGATGTAGTACTCGTAGTTCCACGCTTCTTCGCGCAGGTCGCTCTTGAATCGTTCCGCGAACACGGCCGCCTTGCGGTCGGTCTCCCGGTCCTCGTTCCAGTTCGACGCCTGTACGCCGATGAACACGCCCACCACCACCACGACCAATTCGATGAAAACCGCCGTCCAGTCCTGGCGGCGCAGATGCGAAATCACATGGCGCAACATGGTCACCCTCCTCTAGCCGCGAGCCTTGGTGGGATTCGCATCCGCCGGTGATGCAGCTCCCGGCTATGACTTCATTTCATCGCCACCGCGTCGGTGGTGGCCGGCAGGCCGACCTTTTTGCAATACGCAGCAAAGCGCGCATCCTGCCGATAGCGCAGTATCAGAGGATCGGAAAGCAGGCTGCTGATGCCCGGGTCGCGGTTGCCCCAGGCGCGGTCCAGCCACCGAAACATGTTTTCCGGATCGCGTCGCAGCGCGTACGCCTGCGCGATCTGGTACGGCGCATCGTCCTTGTGTTCGGCGACAAGTTTTTGCAATACCGCATCGGCGGCGGCGCGATCGCGCCCGATCTGGAGTGCCAATGCCATCGCGACGTCGTGCCAGGGTCCCTCGGGTTCCTTCCGCGCGGCGGCCAGCGCGGCTTCGCCATTGCCGCGCAGGATTTCGATCACGGTGATCTGTTCGTAATAAGTGGCGGCGGTGGGTTGCAAGTCGATGGCGGTCTGGATCGTTTTCCGCGCGTCATCCAACTGACCCAGAGCGGTCTGATAGACCGCAAGATAGTTGTACCAGTCGGCGGCGCGCGGATTGCTCGCGATCGCCCGCCGGGTCAATTCCGCCGCGTAGCGGTTGCGTCCCAGCGACGCCGACGCCTGGCCCAAGCCGAATTGCGCGGTTGCGTAATCGGGGGCCAATTGCAGCGCGTGCCGCGCCTCGGCTTCGGCGCCGATCCAGTCCATGTCCGCCTGTTGCAGCAGATAGGCCTGCGCCTGATGGGCCAGAGAGGATTGGGGGTCCAGCGTCAGTGCGGTTTGTGCCGCCTTGCGGGCTTCCGCAATTGCCTGGGCACCTTTCGCACCGCCGGATTCGAATTGGATCGCAAGGCCCACCCATTCGATCGACAACTGCGCATGTGCTGCGGCGTAATCCGGATCGAGGCGGATGGCTTCGCCGAAAGCATCGATGGCAGCGTGGAAACTCGATTCGCTGTTGAGTGCCATGTGGACTCCGCGCTGGTAAGCCAGGTAGGCGTCGAGATTGCCGCTGGGCGGCCGATCGCTCTGCAGCACTTCGCCGGGGTTGTCCGGCAGTTTTGCCTTCAATGTGTCCGCCACGGTCTGCGTGATGGCATCCTGCAGCGCGAAAAGATCCCTGGAAGGCTTGTCGTAACGTTGCGACCAGAGGATGCGCCCATCGGTCGCATTCACCAGCGTGGCCGTGATGCGCAACTCGTCGCCGATCCGTTGTACCGCTCCTTCGAGCAAATGCGCGACACCAAGTTTCTTGCCGATGACTGTCGAACTTTCACTGCTGTTGCGGAACTGGAACGCCGAACTGCGGCTGATGACTTTCAAGTCATCGAATTGCGACAGCGCAGTGATCAGGTCCTCGGACAGGCCATCGGAAAAGAACTGCTCTTCCGGTTTGCCGCTCTCGTTGACGAACGGCAGCACGGCGACGGACTTTTGCGGGATCTCTGTCCTCGCTCCCACGGAGACGATCGATGGCGTCCTCTGCACGAGACCCTTGCGCCACAGGAACTGGTTGCCCAGCAGCAGGATCACCGCGATGGACAGCACCGCGATGATGGCGAAATCCAGTTTGCGGCCGGTTCGGCGGGCTGCCGAGTCGTCCGGTGCGGCCTCGGCTTCGCGCCTGATCCCTTGCGGCGTGATCTCGAAAATCCACGCGAACGCGATCCAGAACGGAAAACCGATCGCGGCCGCGATCAGGAATGCGCGCGCGCTCCACTCCGGCGCACCAACGACGGGCGTCAATTGCGCGATGCCTTGCGCCAGCGCCCACACCGCGCCGACGTACAGCACGCCCGCGCGCAGTACGTTGCGGCGTTGCAGTTCGGCGAATACGGACGGTCTGCTCATCGATGTATCCGCGCCTGCGCAGCTTCGGCATCGGTCATGAGTTTCCGGAAACGCGGATCCTTGCGCAGCGGATCCCAGGCCGGATCGATGCGCAATGTCGCGACGGAGACGGTTTCGCCAGCGGCGGAGTCCAGCAATTGCCGCAGGTGATCGATGGCCGAGCCGGACTCGCCAACCTGCGCCTCCACCCGCGCAAGGCGTTCGAGCTGGAACGCGCCGACGATGATGTCGCGCGACATCGGCAACCGGTCCACGGCGGTGCGTGCAGCTTTCAACGCAGCCGCCTTCTCGCCGAGTCCGGCGTGGACCAGTCCCAGATAGCTCAGAGCATCGATCGCGGTTTCGGGATCCTGCATTTCGGTCTGCAAGGCCTGTTCCGCCCGCAGAAAAGCAGCGCGCGCCGAATCGGCTTCGCCTTTCATGGCAAACGCCTGTCCGCGCAACAAGCCAAGCGGCGCCACGCTGTGCTCCCAGCGCGTCATCAGCCAATCCGGAGCGTGCGCAATCACGGCGAGCGCGGCATCGGGTTTGCGCTGAATCATTGCCAGCTTGAAGCGCAGCAGCGACACCGACGCCTGCGGGTCCATGTCCGCCGGAACCGCCGCCAGTATCCGCTCGGCTGCCGGGAGATCGCCGCTGAACATCATGCTGGTCGCGCGCTGCACCAGGGCTTCGGTATCTCCGGGCATGATCGCCAGCGAACGCGCGTATTCGGCATCCGCATCGGCGTAGCGGCGCAACGCCACGTACGAGCCGGCGATTTCGCGCGGCAGTAGCGAATTGCGCGGATCGAGCACGCTGGCTTGTCGCAGTTCCGGGATTCCCCAGTCGGGGAGCCCCTGCCGGCGATGCACGTAGCCGATCGCCGCGATCACCTCGGCGCTGTTGGGCATTCCGGTGCGGGCGATGTCGAATTCCCGCAACGCCGCCGCATAATCGCGATGACACCAGTAATGGAAATAGCCCATCGCAAGGTGCGCCTCGGGCAAATCCGGCTGCAATGCCAGCGCGCGTTCGGCCGCATCGCGTGCGCTGTCGACGACGGCCGTGCTCCGGTCGACGCCGTACCAGTGCAGATAACTTTGCAGGTATGACAATTGCGCGTAGGCCAGCGCGAATTGCGGATCGGCGGCCACCGCGCGGTCGTAAGCATCCGTGGCTTCCCTGCCCACGGCAACCGGATCCCGCGCGCTGCTGGTCTGCAACTGGTTGAACAGATAGCGGCCCTTGAGGAACAGATCGTAGGCTTGCTGGTTTTGCGTCGGCACGCTGGCGATGCGCGCGGATTCGCCGGGCAGCAACTGCGCCCTCAGCGCGTCGGCGACCTTCTCCGCCACATCGCTCTGTACCGCGAACACGTCGGCGAGATCGCGATCGTAATTCTGCGCCCACAGGTGACTGTCGCTGCGGGCGTCGATCAACTGAAGGTTGATCCGCACCTTGCCATTGGCCTTCTGCACGCTGCCTTCGAGCACCGTCGCCACGCCCAGTTGTTCGGCGACGATTTTCAGGTTCGGCGGACGGCTGGCGTACTGCTCGGTCGAAGTGCGCGAGATCACCTTCAGGTCGTGGATGCCGGCCAGACGCGTGAGGATCTCATCCTGCATGCCGGAGGCGAAATAGGCGTTGGACTTGTCATCTGACAAATTCTCGAACGGCAGCACGGCGATGGATTTGGCGGGGATGGCTTGCGTCGATGAAGCCGATCCCGGATTCCGCTGCGCTGCATCCGGGCTGCTGTTTGATGAAGCCGTGCGCTCGAACCGCCACAGCAACATGCCGCCGATCGCCAGCAGCAGCGCGAGGATCACGATCTCCGTGCCGCTGACCTTCTGCGCGCCGCGTTCGCCGTGATACCACGCCAGCACCAGCACCACGACAAAACCGACCGCGAGCGCGAGGATCAGCAGCTTCTC